>JAGQIY010000635.1 GCA_020430865.1 Myxococcales bacterium | reverse complement strand
TGAACGTCGGCGGCTTCTCCGACCAGGTATTCAAGGTGATCCGCGCGTTCGCCCAGGGCAACCTCGGCGCCGAGCACTGGGTTGGCGAGATCGAGAAGGTCAACCTCGAGGCGAACTGATCGGTCCGCCAAGACAAGCGGGTTCGCGCGCTGAGCTCAGGTGTTCCGCACCTCGGACTCAGCGCGCTCGAGCCGGCAACCTCGTTACGTGAGTGTCCCTTTCTCCGGCGACTCGCCGCGACTCTTGGAGCGCGCGAGCCAGCCAACAGATCTCGGTGGGTTAGAGCGGAACGAGTCTCCTTTGGGAGGTCCCGGAACGGACCGGGTCGCGATCAGCCTGCGGGCGCGCGAGCTCTTCCGATCCACCGAACCAACTCGAGCGTGAGTCACAGGCGACGAACGCTCCGCAAGCACCGACCACCACACTTCGCGCCCAAGGAGCGCGATACCCAGCTCTTCGTGACGAATGCCGTGAGGACTACATGGTTCATATCCCGTAGGTCGTTGGTTCGAGTCCAACCTGCACCACCCGAGCGCCGCGGCGCCTCGAAAACTCACGGTGCAGTAGCTCAGCAAGGCAGAGCGACGCAACATGTCTTCGCAAACACTTGTCGTCACACTTTTCCGAGGTGCGGAACACCGCTCCTCCCCCCCAAACCCACATCCAGTTCCTCCGGGAACTAAAACACTCACGCAGCAAATGCCGACTGGGACTACATGGCTGTATTTGGTTCGAATCCGAAACGCCGCTCCGCTTCACTGTAGGCGACCCGTAAGGGGATCTGCGGCGGGAAACACGTCTCGTCACCCTCGTTGCTGCACCTTCAACAATTGACACAAGGAAATATGAAAATGAACACCGTGACCCTCTACCGTCCGGTGGGGCCGGTGGAGCTCCAGCGCATCCGTGAGCGGAACAACCTGGGGTTCCCGCCTCGCTTGCCAGAGCAACCCTTCTTCTACCCCGTCTGCACCGTCGAGTACGCCGAGCAGATCGCCCGTGACTGGAACACCCAGGCTGGTGGCATCGGCTTCGTGACCCAGTTCGACGTCGCGCAAGCGTTCCTGGCGAACTACCAGGTGCATCGGGTGGGAGCGTCCCAACACCGCGAATACTGGATCCCAGCGGAAGATCTCCCGGCTTTCAACCAGGCCATCGTGGGGAGCATTCGCGTGATCCGTCGCTTCGAGACCCGCAAGCAGGCGCCCGTCGTCAGCGTTCACGGCTGAGGCGACGCGCCCTCTCCCCCCCCCGGCTCAGGCTTCCGAGAGCTGATAGACTCGCGGAAGCCTGAACCACCAGCGCCCTGAGCCGGACTCGGCGGGCGCCTGGAATCAGACTCGAACAGGAACCATGTCACTCAAGTATGCAGCGCAGCCAGTCAGCGCGAACCACTACGTGTTGCCGAGGACGGGCACGATGCGCACCGACGCCCACGCGTTCCTCTCCGAGGAACTCTACGCGGAAACGGACGAGGGCACGTGGCGTCAGCTCTTCGACGCGGCGAGCTATGAAGGCGTGATCGGCGCCTATTTGATGCCTGACTGCCACGCCGGCTACGGTGTTCCCGTGGGCTCCGTCGTGGTCACGGAAGACACCGTGATCCAGGGCGGCAGCGGCTACGACATCAGCTGCGGCGTGCTCTACATGCGGGTTCCCGGCCTGCATGCGGCGGACATCGCGGCGGCCGAGAAGCGCAAGCAGTGGATCGACGAGGTCGAAAAGCGCGTCGCCACGGGCGTCGGTGCGTCCGCGCCTCGCCTGGCGCCCAAGCTCAGGGGCAGCAGGAAGCTCGAGGCGGTGCTGCGCTACGGCGCGAAGGCGATCGGCGTCCAGGCAGACAGGTGCGAGCGCCAGTACATCGAGATCCCGGAGGATACGGACCTGGATCTCGTGGAGAAGGCGCGCGACAAGGCGTTGCCTCAGCTAGCCTCGGTCGGCGGCGGCAACCACTTCATCGAGATGCAGGTCGACGAACAGAGCGGCGAAGTCTGGGTGATGGTGCACTGCGGCTCTCGCGGCTACGGCTGGCAGACCGCGAACTACTTCTTCTACGAAGGAGCGCGGGCGCGGGGGATCCCAACGGCGCAGCGCGAGCGCTCATGGCTGCGCATGGACGAGCCCCTGGGCAAGCAGTACTGGGCGCACCACAACTCCGCGGCCAACTACGCCGTCGCGAACCGTCACCTGATCGTGAAGGGGCTCCAGGATTCCCTCGAAGAGGTCTTCGGCAAGCAAGGCGACGTCTACTACGAGATCAGCCACAACCTGGTCCAGGAGGAGACGCTATTGCTTCCCGACGGCACCACGCAGCGCGGCTTCGTGCATCGCAAGGGAGCGACTCGCGCGTTCCCTGCTGGGCACCCGGACCTCCTGGGCACTGCCTGGGAGCAGACGGGGCACCCGTGCCTGATCCCAGGCTCGATGTATCACGGCGCAGCGATCCTCTTCGCCGAGCCAGGGGCCAGCAAGAGCGCCTGCTCCGTCAACCACGGCTCGGGCCGGATCCTCGCACGCGGCGCAGCGAAGCGTCAGCTCGGCCCGCGTCAGGCGCAGATCGATCTGGAGATGGCCGGGGTCGTTCGAGAGCTGGGCGGGGTGAGCGTGAAGGGCATCGTCGCCAACACGAAGCGGACGCCCCTCGACGAGTGCGCCCACGTCTACAAGGACCTCGACGCGGTGCTCGCCGTGCTCGAAGCGGAGAGCATCGCGAAGGTGCACCATCGCCTGTATCCCGTGGCGAACCTCAAGGGTACTGACTGAGCGATTGGTGCTACCGTCGGCCTGCATGCCCAAGCTGTACGTGGTCACCGGCGCCGCCAGTGGAATTGGCCTTCAACTGACCCGAGATCTGATCTCTGGAGGGCACTCGGTGGTCGCCGCAGACCTGAACCTCCCCGGGCTGGAATCCCGCGCCGAGGAGTACGGCTTCGCGCCCGCCGGTCGCGATGAAGGCAATGGGAGAGGCGGCGGGCCCGCCACCTGGCTCCGCCGCCTCGACGTGCGGTCTTCCACCGACTGGGATCGGCTCCTCGGAGAGGTCGTCGAGGGTCTGGGTGTACCGGACGCCCTGCTGAACGTCGCCGGCTACATCCGCCCCGGCTACAGCCACACCAACCCCGTGGAGCTGATCGACACCACCATCGACGTCAACCTCAAGGGCGTCATGCACGGCACGAACGCTGCCGCGCGGATCATGCTCCCGAGGGGTCGCGGTCACATCGTGAACATCGCGTCCTTGGCTGGCATCGCGGCCGTACCGGGTATCGCTGCCTACTCGGCATCCAAGCACGGCGTACGCGGCTTCACGCTAGCCGTCGAGCGCGAGCTCGCGCCTCAAGGCATCGCGGTGACCGTGGTGTGCCCGGGGCTCGTCGACACCCCGATGCTCGACGCCCAGGTGGACCACGACGAAGCTGCCTACACCTTCAGCGGCACACGGGCGCTGACCACCGAGGAGATCTCGAGCGCGATCCTGAAGGCCCTCGAGACGCAGCCCCTCGAGCTCATCCTGTCGTCACCCTTCTCTGCGCAAGGCGCGATGAGCAAGCTGGTGAACGCCTTTCCTGGGCTCGCCGCCGTCGCGGAACCGCTGATCAAGCGCATGGGCCGGCGCCAACAAGCCAAGCTGAAAAAGGGCGGGCGCTGAAGGACGGAGAACCGAAACATCATGCCTAACCCCCTGATCCAGGACCGAAATGTGGACTTCCTGCTCTACGAGCTGCTCGACGGCGAGCGCTTGTGCGGGCTGCCTGCGTTCAGCGAGCACTCCCGGGACACCTTCGATCTGTTCCTTGGTTCCGCGCGAAAGTTGGCACGAGAGCAGCTGTTCCCTAGCTACCGCACGCTCGATTCGGAGCCTCCGGAGCTGACCCCCGAGGGCGTGAAGGTGCATCCGCTGCTGCGCACGCTCTATCCTCAGCTGGTCGAGCTGGGGATCCTCAACGCGACGCGCCCTGAGGAAGTGGGCGGTCAGCGCCTGCCGACGCTGATCAACTCCATGGCAACCGCCTACTTGATGGCTGGCAACCTCGCGGTCTACGCCTACGCAGGACTCACCACCGGCGCCGCCCGACTGATCGAGTCGTTCGGCTCGGAGGCGCTCAAGTCAGAGTACATGCGCCGCATGTACGAGGGCGAGTGGACCGGGACGATGGCGCTCACGGAGCCCCAAGCCGGAAGCAGCCTGAGCGACGTACAAACCCGCGCGGAACCAACCGACGCAGGTCACTACCTGATCCGGGGCTCCAAGATCTTCATCAGCGGCGGCGATCACGACCTGACACCGAACATCGTGCACCTGTGTCTGGCGCGCATCGTCGACGCGCCTGCGGGCATCAAGGGCGTGAGCCTGTTCGTCGTGCCCAAGCGACGCCTCGAGGGCGGCGAGCTGGTGGACAACGACGCGGTCGCAGCGGGCGTGTTCCACAAGATCGGCTGGAAGGGACTCCCCAGCATCGCGCTCAACCTGGGAGAGAACGACGCCTGCCACGGTTACCTGGTCGGCGAACCCAACCAGGGGATCCGCTACATGTTCCAGATGATGAACGAAGCGCGCCTGATGGTGGGCATGAACGGGGCCGCCACGGCCTCTGTGGCCTACCTCGAGGCCCTGGACTACGCGCTCAACCGTCCTCAAGGGCGCGCTCACGGCGCGAAGGATCCTACGGCGCCCCAGGTGCCGATCATCGAGCACGCGGATGTGAGGCGAATGCTCCTGCGGCAGAAGGCCATCGTGGAGGGCTCGCTCGGCTTGCTCGCGACGGCGAGCCTCTACGCAGACCTCGAAGAGCATGCGACGAGCGAGGAGGAGCGTCAGGAGGCGCACCTCCTGCTCGATCTGCTCACGCCGGTTGCCAAAAGTTTCCCTGCAGAAAAAGGCTTCGAGGCCAACGCGCTCGCGGTGCAGGTACACGGCGGTTACGGTTACACCAGCGAGTACCTACCCGAGGCATGGCTGCGCGATCAGAAGCTCAACTCGCTACACGAGGGGACGACCGGCATCCAGAGTCTCGACCTCCTGGGACGCAAGGTGGTGGCTGGAGGGGGCAAGGCCGTTCAGCTGTTGCAGCGGGAGATCGGCAAGACCGCCGAGCGCGCTCAGCAAGCTGGCGTGCCAGACGAGTGGATCGCGAAGCTCCAGGGCTCGACTCAGGCGCTGCTCGCCGTGACCCATCACCTCGCGGGACTCGGCCTCACGGGCGACGTGGAGGGAATGCTGCTGCACAGCGCCGACTACCTCGATCTGTTCTCGACGCTGGTCATTGGCTGGCAGTGGCTAGCGCAAGCCGCGGCGGCCAAGGAAGGCCTGGCGACGGCCGACAGCGGCGACGACACCGCCCGAGCTTTCTATCGTGGAAAGCTGAGCGCGGCGCAATACTGGATCCAGAGCGAGCTGCCTCGCATCGGCTACCTGGCGGCGCTGTGCAAGAGCGGCGAAGACAGCTACCGCAGCGTTCACCCCGACTGGTTCTGAGCGCGCGGACGCCTTTTTCGCTTCGAGCTTGCCCAGGTCGCGACCGGGCCGTAGGGTGCCCGGCCCGATGCACTCAGCTCGTCCCGGTGACCTCGTCAGGCGGCGCTCGGTGCCGCCACCCGCCCAGGGCGAAGCGGCGCGCGTGCGCGTCGTGCCCGGAGGTTTGTGGCTGTGCCCTGGCGAGCACTCGAGCTTGCGCCGTCCTGGTGACGGCGTGCTGCGGCTCGTGGCCGGCGCGGTGCACTACTGGCGTCTGGAACCCGAAGCGTGGCGCCCTGCCCTCGAGCAGACGCGCACTCTGGGCTGCAACCTGGTGGACGTCTACGTGCCCTGGAACGTGCACGAAACCGCGCCAGGTGAGGTGGATTTTGGACGCTTCGATCCCCGTCTCGATCTGGTGCGCTTCCTGGAGATCGCCGCGGAGTGCGGCCTGTTCGCCATCGTGAGGCCAGGCCCTCACATCAACGCCGAGCTCACCTTCTTTGGGCTGCCGGAGCGCGTGGTCTGGGACGCCGACTGTCAGGCACGCTCTCCCGGCGGCAAGCCCGTGATCTTGCCGATGCTCCCTCGGAGCTTCCCGGTGCCGAGCTACGCCAGCAATCCTTTCTTCACGGAAACGAGGCAGTGGTTCGAGGCAGCGCTGCCGGCGTTGTCGCCGCTGGTTTGGCCGGACGGGCCCATCGTGATGCTCCAGGTGGACAACGAGGGCGCGTGCTACTTTCGCGACGCCGTCTACGATCAGGACTACCACCCTGACGCGGTCGCTGGGTACCGCCAGTTCGTGATGGGCAAGTACCATGAGGTGGGAAAGCTCCGAGAAGCCCACGGGGACGCCGAAGCGAGCTTCCCCAAGCTCGAGCCGCCGAAACGCCTCACCGCGGTGCACGCCGACGAGCTGGTACCCCACCTCGACTGGGCGGAGTACCAGGAACACCTGCTGGCCGCCTCGCTCAGGCGTATGACGGACGCCATGCGCGACTGCGGACTCGGCGGGCTGCCCGTCTTCCACAACCTCCCACCGGCGGACCTCGCGACGCCCCTCGATCCCACGCTGCTCTGCGAAGAGCTCGAGATGATCGGCGCCGACTATTACCACACGGCTAATCCTGAACAGCTGCGTGGCATCGCCTACCGCACGACCGAGCTGGCAGCGCGCGCGGAGAAGACCGGCTTCCCCTGCTACGCGGCGGAGCTCGGCGCCGGCTTTCCGCCGTTTCTGCCTCCTCTGAGGCAGCGAGACAACGCGTTCAGCGCGCTGTCGGCTTTGGCCTACGGCCTCCGCGCCTTCAACCTCTACATGGCGGTGGACCGCGATCGCTGGGTCGGGGCTCCGATCACGGCCAGGGGCGAGGTGCGTCCGGAAGCGACGTTCTGGCGCAAGCTGATCGAGGCCCTCGAGCGACTGGAGTTCTGGGAGCTGGAGCGACGGGTGGACGTCAGCCTGGTCGTGCCCCGCAGCTTCCGACGTCTGGCACGGGTGCTCCACGCGTTCGGTCCCATCAGCCCCGCGGCCTTCGACGCCATGGGTCGCGGGCTCACCCAGTGCGTGGCCGAGGTGGGAGTGGATCGCGCGGGTAGCGCCGTGGTGGCAACCCAGGAGCTACTGGATCAGCTGTGGGATCACTTCGATGCTCTTGGCGTTTCCGCGGGGTTTGTTTCGGGTGA
>JAGQIY010000634.1 GCA_020430865.1 Myxococcales bacterium | reverse complement strand
CTCGGCCGCATCCTCGGGCCTCGTGGTCTCATGCCAAACCCGAAGGTCGGTACCGTGACCTTCGACGTCGCCAATGCAGTCAAGGAAGCCAAGGCCGGCAAGGTCGAATACCGCGTGGATCGCGCGGGCGTCGTCCACTGCCGCATCGGCCGAGTCTCCTTCGACCAGCAGAAGCTCTCGGAAAACGCGACTGCGCTCATCAGTGAGCTGGTCGCGAAGAAGCCTGCCACCGCAAAAGGTGTCTACGTCCGTAGCATCACGCTCTCCAGCACCATGGGTCCTGGCGTGCGCGTTGACACGGCCGTCGCGCTCGGTGGCCCAGTGGAGGAAAGCTGATGGAACGCGCACAGAAGACTGAGCAGGTTGGAGCGATCAAGGACCGCTTCGAGCGCATGTCGTCCGCCGTGTTCCTTGACTTCTCCGGTATGAACGTGGCCGAGGTCAGCGACCTCCGCGCCAAGTTCAAGGAGAAGGGCGTGGAGTACAAGGTGGTGAAGAACACCTTGGTGCGCCTCGCCATCGGCGATCAGCCGTATGCCGACACCCTGGGCACCACGCTCAGGGGCATGACCGGCATCGCCTGGAGCTTCGAAGAGCCGAGCGCAGCTGCGCGCATCGTCAAGGATTTCCGCAAGGACAACGAGAAGCTCGTCATCAAGGCGGGTCTGCTCGATGGTCAGGTTCTGGACAACAAAGGTGTCGAGAACCAGCTCGCGACTCTTCCCAACAAGGACGAGGCACGAGCTCAGCTGCTGGCGCAGATGATGGCCCCCGCACAGTCTCTCGTTCGTCAGCTCGCCGCACCGGGCCAGAACTTCGTGTACTTGCTCGACGCCAAACAGCGGAAGGCCGGCTGAGATCACCAAGACCCACGGGAGCTCGCCGCCGTTCGGAGGCTGGAGCCCCACCCAATCGAGTTTATCTAGAGCATTCACAACATCGTTTTTGAAATCTTTGCTTTCGCAGCTGCGGTCGTGTCAAAGCAGCCCGCGCTTCGAAGAGCATCAGTAAGGAGCACCCAAAATGGCCGAGATCACTAAGGAGCAGGTCGTCGATTACCTCTCGAACCTCCCCGTCATCCAAATCGCAGAGCTCGTGAAGGAGCTCGAGGAGAAGTGGGGCGTGAGCGCTGCTCCGGTGGCAGTCGCGGGCGGAGGCGGCGCCGTAGCCGCCGAGGCCGTCGAGGAGAAGACGGAGTTCGACGTCGTCCTGGCGGACGCGGGCAGCAGCAAGATCAACGTGATCAAGACTGTGCGCGAGATCACCGGCCTGGGCCTCAAGGAGGCCAAGGACCTGGTGGAGAGCGCGCCCAAGACCATCAAGGAAGCCGTCTCCAAGGAAGAGGCGGAAGACCTCAAGAAGAAGCTGGAAGGCGCTGGAGCGAAGGTCGAGGTCAAGTGAGCGTCACTTGCCTTTGATTTTCACCCAGCAACACCGAACCAACACGCACGCGGCGGGGACTCCCGCCGCGTGGGTGCTTGGCCAATCAGAGGCCCAGCACCAGATCAACCCCACCACCCACGCAGGCAGGCGCTTCGTGGCTCAACGCCAAGTGCCGCCCCATCGCGTTCCTACGACTCCTCACACTCGTTTCGTCACCACCCATTTCGCGGGACGACGCTTGCCAAGCGCAAGCCGTCGGTACCCGCTAGACCTGTTTGAGCAGTCGTCTCGGAGGAATTGAGAATGGCGTCAGTCGTTCAGTCGAACTTTCGGCATCGTACGAATCTTGGGAAGGTCGCGTCCATCGTCGACGTCCCCAACCTCATCGACATTCAGAAGAGCAGCTACGACAAGTTCCTGCAGTCGGACGTCACTCCCCGCGAACGGGATTTGATCGGTCTGCAGTCTGTCTTCAAGAGCGTCTTCCCGATCAAGGACTTCGATGGCACGAGCGAACTCGAGTTCGTCTCGTACAATCTGGAGAAGCCCAAGTACGACG
>JAGQIY010000633.1 GCA_020430865.1 Myxococcales bacterium | reverse complement strand
TCCTGAGCCTGGTGTTCGTCGGACCCCAGGTGACCTGGGGCTGGATCGGCGTGGTTCCGCTGCTGACTGGTCTGGCCGGCCATTGCCCGCTGTATCGACTGCTCGGCGTCTCGACCTGCAAGGTGCGACCCTCGGGGGCCGCTCAGCTGAAGGGCTAGCACAGCATTCGCGCACGACCTGCGCGCCTGACTTGCGAGCGCCGGGTTCGAGTGCGATAGCCAGCGGCGAACATGGCGGAAGTCACCATCATCGGCGCAGGACTGGCAGGATCTGAGGCTGCGCTGCAGCTCGCTCACCGAGGCTTCTCCGTGCGGCTGCTCGAGCAGAAGCCTCGGAAGCGCACGCCCGCGCAGAGCAGCGACTCGCTGTGCGAGCTGGTGTGCTCGAACTCGTTTCGCGGTGCGCACCTGACCAACGCCGTCGGTCTGCTCAAGGAGGAGATGCGCCGCCTCGGCTCCCAGGTCATGCAGGCGGCGGAGCTGTCGAAGGTGCCGGCAGGCGGTGCGCTCGCAGTCGACCGAGAAAAATTCTCTGCGGAAATGACGAGAAGGCTCCAGGCCGAGCCGAAGATAGAGATCGTTCATGGTGAGGTGGAGAACTTGCCCGCGGATCGGCCCCTGATCATCGCTACCGGGCCGCTGACCAGCGACTCCCTGGCGGCCTCCCTCGAGGCGTTGCTCGGTGAGGGGAGCCTCGCCTACTACGACGCCATCGCGCCGATCGTCAGCGCCGACAGCATCGACTGGGAGAAGGTCTTCATCGCCTCGCGCTGGGACAAGGGAGACACCGAGGCGGATCAGAAGGCTTATGTGAACTGCCCCTTCGACAAGCAGCAGTACGAGGCCTTCGTCAGCGAGATCCTTGCCGCGCGGAAGGTAGAGCCGAAGCAGTTCGAGAAGGTGCGCTACTTCGAGGGTTGCCTACCCATCGAGGTGATGGCGGAGCGCGGGCTGAAGACGCTGGCGTTCGGTCCGATGAAGCCCGCCGGGCTCACCGATCCGAAGACCGGGCGCTGGCCCTACGCGGTCGTGCAGCTACGCAAGGAAGACGAGGCGGGCAGCGCCTACAACCTGGTCGGCTTTCAGTCTCGCATGGCCTGGCCGGAGCAGCAGCGTGTCTTCCGCATGATCCCGGGGCTCGAGCAGGCGGAGTTTCAGCGCTTCGGCGCTGTTCATCGCAACACCTTCATCTGCGCGCCACGTTTCCTCGATGAAACGATGCAGCTCCGGGGGCAGGCTGGTGTCTACTTCGCCGGGCAGATCAGCGGCACCGAGGGCTACGTGGAGAGCGCGGCGGGAGGCTGGCTGGCGGCGCACTTCATCGCAGAGCGGCTGCAGGGGCGGGAGCCGACCCTGCCGCCGGAGACGACCGCGCACGCGGGGCTCTTGACCCAGCTGCGGCGCAACCCCGAGGACTATCAGCCCTCGAACATCACCTTCAGCCACTTCGCGGCTTTCGAGGGGCGTGACGCCAAGGGCCGCCGCCTGAAGAAGCGAGAGCGCTATCAAGCGATGGCTGAGCGCGCCCTGGAGGATCTCCAGGCGTTCGCTCGAGCACACGCGGCTCGCTGATGGCTCGGGCCCTGATGCTCCAGGGCACCGGCTCGGACGTCGGCAAGTCCCTGCTCGTCGCAGGACTTTGCCGCGCGGCAAGCAATCGCGGGATAGCGGTGGCGCCGTTCAAGCCCCAGAACATGTCGAACAACGCCGCGGTGTGCGCCGGGGGCGGCGAGATCGGCCGCGCTCAGGCGCTCCAGGCGCGCGCGGCGCGGGTCGAGAGCCACGTCGACATGAACCCCGTGTTGCTCAAGCCGCAGTCTGACGTGGGCGCACAAGTCGTGGTCCAGGGCAGGGTGCTGGGAAACGCCGCCGCCAGCGGATACCAGAACCTGAAGCCGCGCCTCTTGGGGGCGGTCATCGAGTCCTTCGAGCGACTGTGTGGCGAGCACGAGCTGGTGATCGTCGAAGGCGCGGGATCGCCGGCGGAGATCAACCTGCGCGCCGGGGACATCGCGAACATGGGCTTCGCGCTACCCCTCGGGGTGCCGGTGGCTCTGGTCGGCGACATCGACCGCGGCGGGGTAATCGCGTCCCTCGTCGGCACGCACCAGCTGCTTCCCGCGGAGGAGCGGCGACTGGTGATCGGCTTCATCATCAACAAGTTCCGCGGGGATGTGAGCCTGTTCGAGGGCGGACTGCGCGCCATCGAGGCGCGAACTGGCTGGCAGAGCTTCGGAGTCCTGCCCTGGCTGCAGCAAGCGTCACGCTTGCCGGCCGAAGACGCGGTGGCGCTCGAGCGCACGCGAAGCCGGGGCCGAGGGCTGAAGATCGCGGTGCCGATGCTGAGCCGCATCTCGAACTTCGACGACTTCGATCCCTTGGGTCAGGATCCAGAAGTCGATCTGGTGATGGTGCCGCCGGGTCAGGCGTTGCCCGGCGACGCGCGCCTGGTGATCGTCCCGGGTACCAAGGCGACGCTCGCGGACCTGGCCTTCTTCGAGGCTCAGGGCTGGCATGTCGACCTCGAGGCGCACCTGCGACGCGGCGGCGAGGTGCTGGGGATCTGCGGGGGCTATCAGTTACTCGGGACCCACGTGGCAGATCCTCACGGCATCGAGGGACCGCCCGACGACCGCCCTGGACTCGGGTGGCTCGATGTGTCCACCGAGCTGCTGCCGGGCAAGAGCCTGCGCGCGGTGCGTGGGACGCACCTCGGGAGTGGAGAGGCGATTGCTGGCTTCGAGATGCACGTGGGGCGCACCACGGGTCCGGACACCGACTCGCCCCTGCTGAGCCTGCATGAGCCAGCGTCGGGACTCGAGCGCTTCGACGGTGCGCGCTCGCGAGTTCATCGTGTGAGTGGCTGCTACGTCCACGGGCTGTTCGCCAGCGACGCTTTTCGTGGGCGTTTCCTCGCCGAACTCGGGGCTGGGGGTGAGGGGTTCGCCTACGAGAACCAGGTCGAGCAGGCCCTCGATGACGTTGCCGCACGCCTCGAGCTGCACCTCGATGTCGACGCGTTGCTCGACAGCGCTGCGTCGATGCGCTGATCGTCGTGCTCGCACTTTTGCCGCGGGGATACAGGAGAGGGCCGTTGGGGCGGGGTCTCTCCGGGGGTGGAAAATTCCGCCGGTCGACGGAATCCTGTTCGTTGCGCGCTTCGCTCCCCGACGTTGCGGTTTTCGAGATGGACCTGGCACACGCTCCTAGGTAGCTATCCACTACGCGATACCTCCGGCCGCGTTCGTCCCCGTACGAGGCCCCGTCGAGATGCCGTACGACGCCCATGTGCGGCTGTAGCGCGCGCTTGCTCAGGTGTATACCAGCATTGTCGCGTGGAAATGTGTGGCGATGCGTTGACCGACGCGTCCTGGCCGGAGGTTTGCGTCCTGCGCGCGCTAGACGCGCGGAGGGACAACCGTTCGCAGAAAGGTAACCCCACCATGAGACTCAGAAATGCACCCCTGGTGACCTGGCTCCCCCCGAAGCACGCCGCAACGGCGTGTTGCCTCATACTCACAGCGTGCTCCGCCCACCCCGAGTCGGAGCGACCCGAGGCGCTCGGCGACACCAACCAGGGTACGAGCTTCGAGGAGTTCCTGGCAGGCACCTATCACGAGGACTTCGAGGGCGGCGTGTACATCGTCAATGGGGACACGCCGATCGAGAACGAGAAGCTCCTGAGGGAGTTCTGGGAAGATCATGTCGCCTCCGGGGAGCGGCTGATCGTGCAGCGCAGTGGGTCAACCGACGCCAAGTGGAACAACACCCAGAAGCTGAACATCACCTACTGCGTCAGTGACAGCTTCGGTTCGCGCAAGGGTCAGGTGGTCAGCGCGATGGATCAGGCTACGGGAGCATGGGAGGGCGTCGCAGACGTCGACTTCAAGTACGTCTCGAGTCAGGACTCGAACTGCACGGGGGGCAACGGCAACGTCGTCTTCGACGTGCGCCCGGTGAGCGGACAAGGCTACCTCGCTCGCGCGTTCTTCCCGAACCAGAGCCGGGCTTCGAGGAACGTCTTGATCGACAACAGCACGTGGAGCTCGGGGGTGAGCGCCGCGGGGGTGCTGCGTCACGAGCTGGGCCACGCTCTGGGGTTCAGGCATGAGCACACCCGCCCCGAAGCGGGGACCTGCTACGAGGACAGCAACTGGCGTGAGCTCACACCCTACGACCGCAAGAGCGTCATGCACTACCCTCAGTGCAACGGTGTCAACACCGGCTTCGTGCTCACCAGCTACGACGCTCAGGGCGCAGTCGCGCTCTATGGCGCCCCTGGCACCGGGCCCTCGACGCCGCCGAGCGGCGACCAACAGACTGACTCCCAGAGCGGCAGCCTCACGCAAGGCGCGAGCGATGTGTTCGGGCCCTACGACGTGACGCCGGGCTCGCGCTTCGACGCCAGCATCGCCGGGACTGGCGACGCCGATCTCTACGTACGCTTCGGCGCTCAGCCAAGCACGAGTGCCTACGACTGCAGGCCGTATCTCAACGGCTCCAGCGAGAACTGCTCGCTCGACGTGCCGGGCGGGGCGAGCCAGGCGTACGTGATGGTCCGAGGCTATCGAGCGTCGACGTACGAGCTCAGCGTCTCCTGGACCAGCCCCACGAGCAGCGGCTCTGGAGGCAGCGGCGGCTCTGGAGGCAGCAGCGGCTCTGGAGGCAGCGGCGGCTCTGGAGGCAGCGGCGGCTCTGGAGGCAGCAGCGGCTCTGGAGGCAGCAGCGGTGGCTCGACGCCCACGGTGGGTCAGGTAAACGGTTCCGTGGGGCAAGGCCAGTCTCAGGCCTACCAGTTGCTGCCCGTCGCCGAAGGCTCACGCTTCCTGGTGGAGCTCACCGGTAGCGGGGACGCCGATCTGTACGTGCGCTGGGACGCGTCTCCCACCTTGACTCAGTACGCCTGTCGCCCGTACCTGGATGGCTCTGCGGAGATGTGCGACCTGACCGTACCCCCAGGGGTGAGCCAGGCAGGGATCCTCGTGTACGGCTACGCTTCTGCGAGTTACTCGCTGAAGGTGACCTACTTCACGCCCTGAGTGCGCCTCGAGCAGCTCGGCCTGACCAGTCAGCATCCGCTGAGGCGCTCGAGCCCCGGTTGACCTGCGAGGTTGATGTAGGGGTTCGAGCGCCGAGCGGCTCGAGCAAACTCCTGACGGATGGCCCCGAGCACGACGCTCACGGCGCCCCTCTCCGGCGTCGGCTCTTGTTTCCGTGGGGTGGGGCGAGGCACGCTCGGGCGGGTGCTGCTCGGCGGTTCGCTCCTGGTGCGCTGACGCGCCAGCTCGCTCGACGAAGCGCGCTGCACGGCGTAGAGAGGCGTGGGTTCGCAGAGTTCGAGCGGAATGCGATGGAGGCTCCCTGGCCCGGAGTAGACCTGAGCTACCAGGTCTGGCAGGAGGCTCAGGAGTTCGCCGTCGGCGCAGATGCGCAGGGCGAGGTCGACCCGCTGGGTACGCATGGCGATGTGTCGTTGGTGGTGCTGGGGCCAGTGCTCCTCGCTTGGATTGCTCGGCGCCACGAAGCCGTACTCGACCAGCTTCTCCAGCGTCGGTTCGAGATCACTGTACAGCGGGTGAGCTTCCCCACAGTAGACGCCGCGGGTGATCACTCCCAGGCAGGTGACGTGCAGCCCCGGCTCGTGCTCCGTCGCGTCGAGGATTGCCAGGTCCAACGACCCGCTGAGCAACGCCTCACGGGTGGCCTCGCTGTCGAGCTCGATCAGATCTGGCACCAGCCTAGGGTGTTGCTCTCTGACCCTGTTCAGCGCAGGAAGCACGAAGGTCGCCATCAACGGACTCGGCGCGGAGACGCGCAGCGTGCCCGAGTAGCAGTCGTCGGTCGCGAGGCGAACCCCCTCCTCGACCCGGAGCATGGCCTCGCGCACCGCCCGCAGTAGATCCTCGCCGGCTGGGCTGAGCACCAGAGCGCGCCCAACCCGCTTGAACAGCTCCACGCCGAGCTCGTCCTCCAGCTGCTTCACTGAGCGCGACAGCGCCGAGGGGCTGAGGTGAGCCGCAGTGCTGGCGCTCGGGAGGTGCTGAGTTTCGGCCACGGCGCGGAATGCAGGGAGCCAGTTCCAGAGCTGAGTGACTCGAGCAGGACGCTGCATGCGATGACTATCCGGCCCGCTATCCACTCGGACAAGCCGCGCCTCGGATGATTCGCGCGCGAGAACGCTCGCAGCGGAACCCGGCGTCGAAGCCTGGAAATGGGACCACCCCGGAGCGCACCGGGCTTGTCTCAAGTTGTTTCGAACGACGTCGCTTCGAGTCACGGCGTGTCAGCGCCGGGCTGGCGTTTCCCTGAGAAAGCGTACACGCAGTGCCAAACGACCAGCCGTCGAGGGTGCCTGCCGCGAGCCGCTTCATCCCGCGTCAGACGGCAACGCTACCGACTGGTCACTCGGGCCAATCGATGGGCTCGACGCGCACCGAGACTGACAACCTCTCGCCAGCGCCACCCTTGTAGAGGGTGCCTGACGTCGGGGTCGCATCGCGGTAGTTGCGCCCGCATGCGACACGGATGTGGTCCGTGCCTGCCAGGATGCCGTTGGTGGGATCGAAGCCACGCCAACCGGTCCAGGGCAGGTACAGCTCGACCCAGGCGTGGGATGCCTCCGACTGGACCTGGTTGGCGTAGTCGGCGCCAGTGTAGATGTAGCCGACGCGGTACCGTGCGGCAATGTTCAGCAGGCGCGCGAGGCAGATGAACAGGTTCGCGAAGTCCTGACAGACTCCGCGACGCTTGGTGTAGACATCGAACGGCGTGCTCTCGATGCTGGTCGAGCCGGGGACATAGGCGAAATCGCGGTAGATCGTCTGATTCATGTCGACGAGCGTCTCGACCAGATCGAAGTCCTGGCGCTCGGCGAAGCTCATCGCGAACTCCGAGAGCTCCCGCAGCTGGGTCTCCGGTAGCTCCATCGGCAGCAGATACGGCAGCATCATCTGGCGCTGCCAGGGCATCCACACCAGCGGGATGGTCATGCGCCGCTGAGGCGAGTGGAGCACCGGCGGCTGGCGCACCTGGATCACGGACTCGCTGAGAACGCTCAGCTTGGTATACGGCTTCTCCAGCCGCATCCGCCGCGAGCGGTTTCCGAAGACGTCCTCGAACTCGCTGCCGGGGGTCGTGGGTTCGACCTCCAGGCGGTGCTCCACCACTCGCTGGTCCGCGTCCTGCACCGGGCTCAGGCGCAGAATGTGGGAGCTCAGCTCGACCGGCTCCTGGTAGGTATACGCCGTGTGATGGCGCACTCGCAGCGTCACCCACTCGGGGTGGGGCGCCGGCACCGATGCGGGGGAGGGCGCTGCGCCTGGCGCCGCTCGTTCCGTGCCCACGCGATGCAAGCCGCTCGCGTCGCGGTCGGCCGTCGGGACCCGCTCTTCGGACTGCCTCGTTTGCGATAGCTGGGGTGCGCCCGCGGCCGCTCCGCGGGGGCCAGGGGGAGGCTGCTGCATGGGGCCGAAGCCTCGGCTCGGTCCGATGTGTCGCGCGCTCTGAGTTTCCTCCGGGAACGTTGCGCTCTCGAAGAGCACGGCGCCGCGGCGCACGACGATCAGCTCACCTCGCGGGATCTGTTGCCAGCCTTCGCTGGACAGCGGACGCGTGGCGATGGCGGTCAGTGTGCGCGAGGAGTCGAGGGGATTGTCGATCTCCAGGTCCAGGACACGGTTGCCGTACTTCACATCCTCGTGCGGAGGGAGGATGCGAGCGAAGTACGGGTTCTTGAAGCCTTCCACGTCGGCGTAGGCCATCAGATCCATGCCGTCGGAGAGCAGGAAGTTCGCCGTGCCCAGGTCGTTCAGATCTCGTAGCCAGCGTCTCAGCTCCAGCAGATCGAGATCGCCGATGGTGCGGCACCCCTGAGCGCGGATCTGCGTCAGCAGCCAGCAGAACGCGCGCTCCGAGTCGCTCAGCCCCACCGGTTCGAATACCGGGCGGAAACCCAGGGAAAGCGAACGGAGCTCGCTCTGACTCAGCGTGCCCTGATGAGCGAACAACCAGTCACGTCCGCCGTGGGTGCGCACGAACGGCTGCGCGTCCGCCTGATTGACGCGCTTCGTGGTACCACGCAGGTGACATACGAACGTTGGCGAGCGAAAGCGCTGCCAGCCTTCCACCAGGGAGCGGAACGACTCCTCGTCGCGCGGTTCAGGCTCCTTGACCACGACGCCTGCCACCTCGTCGGGTGGGTACCAGCCGATCCCCCAGCCGGGCACCTGAAGCGCCTCCGCTTCCTTGGGGCGATGCAGCTTGAGGCCCGGAGAAGCGGGGCTGTCGAAGGACAAACCAAGCAGATGAGTCGAGTGGGGCGAGTCGTCCATGTGGCGGAGGAGGTGCCGGGGGAGTCGCCTGGGCTCCCAGGCGGATCTTGGGGGGGAGAGGTGCGCCGCGTGTGCTCACGGCGAACTCGAGCGACACGTTTAGCTTGCGTTGGCGACACAAGCCAACGCCAGACGCGCGCCTCCGCGTGCTTTCGCTACCTCCGAGTTCTTGCGTCGCTCGCTCACCCCCAACCCTGAGGCCAGTTCCTGCGCAGAAACCGCTGACGCCGCGCGTCGAGGCGTGTAGGGGCGCGTAGGTTGGTCACTCGGCTGCGGAGGCTTCCGGCATGCTGGGGTCGAAGTAGATCCCGTGGAGGAGGTTGCAGATTTCCGACGTTTCGTCGACCACGCGCGTGAGCGTGTTGTGCACACCGCGCTCCAGGATGTCCTCGGAGTCTCCCTGCTTGAGGTAGTCCATCAGCTCCTTCACCCGCTGCTCGCACTCTCCTCCTCGATCGGGCGTTGCCGTGCGGATGCGCTGCAGGTCGACCAGGGCGGCGCGCAGCGAGAACAGGATCGAACGCGGGAAGCTGGGGTAGCGCAACAAGAAATCGACGATCGCGGGCCCCGTCGGGCTCTCGCGATGGCACTTGTAGAACGGCTCCGTCGCAGAGCAGGAGCGGAGCAGCGCGAGCCACTGCGCGGCCTCGAGAGGCGTCTCGAGAGCCTGGGTCGGCCCGAGCGTGTGGTACTTGATGTCGACGATGCGCGCGGTTTGCTGGGCGCGCTCGAGGTGCCAGCCGAGTTGCATGAAGGTCAAGGGCTCTTCGTGGAGCATGGTGGCGCTGGCAACTCCGTGGGTCAGCGCGGCCATCTCCTTGAAGCGGCTGTAGAAGGCCTCGCGATCGGAGCGGTAGAGGCGCTTGCCAGGGCCATCCATCAGCCAGTGCCAGAACTCGTTCAGCGCTTCCCAGAGCTCGAGACTGATCACCTCGCGGATCGTGCGTGCGTTCTCTCGTGACCAGTAGGCCGCGCTCACCAGGCTGACGGGGTTGTCCTGGTCCCAGGTGAGGTAACGTTGCACGGCCTCGCCATCCAAGAGTGCATCCTCAGGG
>JAGQIY010000632.1 GCA_020430865.1 Myxococcales bacterium | reverse complement strand
TGAGGCTCGCAGGGGTGAGGGGAGTCGGCGAGGAGAGCCGAGCGTTGTGACTCAGAGCGTGAAGCGCACCACCGCGAAGCCGAAGAGCCGCGCCCGTCGCAGTCCGGGCGGCAAGTCGAAGCGTCCCGCGGGCGGCCGCGCGACCTGGAGGCGCTGGCTGGTCGCCGCGCTCGGCGCCTCGCTATTGCCCCTGGGCGCGTTCGTGGTGTGGGCGCACAGCGGCGGCGACGCGACCCGCGCCGTGCGCTTCGAGGTGGACCCCTACGAGCAGCGCGCTCAGCTGATCCAGCGCCTGCACGCCGCTGGCCTGGTGCAGAGCCCCACGCTGTTCGGCTGGTATCTGACCTTTGCGGGCGAGGTCGAGCCCGGGCCCCACCTGCTCGGACCAGGCCTCAGCGCCGCGGAGCTCGGTCGCAGACTGACCCGCAGCCGAGGCCGCCAGGTCCAGAAGCTGAGCATCCCGGAAGGCCTGAACCTGTTTCAGATCGCCGAGCGCGCCGAGACGGCCCAGATCTGCTCCGCTCGAGATTTCATCGGTTCCGCGCGAAAACAGACGCTGCTCGACGAGCTTGGCATCGAGCACGCGCAGTCCGTGGAGGGCTACCTCTTCCCCGCGACCTACGATTTCCCGGCGGACTCCCGACCGGAGGACGTGATCCGTCGCCTCGTGCGCGAGACCCGCAAGCGCCTGAGGAGCCTTGGCGAATCCCCGTACGTGAAGCGACGCGGTTGGGGGGAGCACGAGGTCCTCACCCTCGCGTCGATGATCGAGAAGGAAGCTCAGGTACCCGAAGAGCGCGCGCTCATCAGCAGCGTCTTTCACAACCGTCTGGACTCCCCGGACTTCGAGAAGCGGCGCTATCTGCAGTCGGATCCCACCAGCGCCTACGCCTGCTACGCCGAGCCGGAGCGCGTGCCTGCCTGCCAGGGCTTTTCTGGCAAGGTCACGCCCGCCCTGAACCGCGACCCCGCAAACCGCTACAGCACCTACGTGGTTCAGGGCTTGCCCCCGGGCCCGATCGCCAACCCTGGAGAGGCAGCGATCGAGGCCGCGGTGGCTCCCGCGAAGACCGACTACTTGTTCTTCGTCGCGCGAGGCGGCGGACGCCACCACTTCAGCCGCACCTACGCCGAGCACCAGCGCGCCGTCGAATCACCCTGAAGTGGGGCTTCTGCGGGTGGGGGTGAGGCGCTTCGATTCGCGCCCTCGAGGGCGTTCGTGGAGGCTTCGTCCAGCCTGCCGTGCGGCCAGCGAAAAAAAGCCGAGCATCGCGCGTCGCGTTTCGCTAAACGCGCCCCATGGAGCCTTCAGCCAGCGCCTTCGAGCAGACCGTCCACACGATTCAGTTCCTCTCGGCAGACGCCGTGCAGAAAGCCAACAGCGGTCACCCGGGAACGCCGATGGCGCTCGCCGGCATCACCGTCGACGTGTTCACTCGGCACCTGCGCTACAACCCCGAAGATCCGGGCTGGCCCAACCGCGATCGCTTCGTGCTCTCGTGCGGTCACGCCTCGATGCTGCTCTACTCGACGCTGCACCTCGCGGGCTACGATCTCAGCCTCGACGACATCGAGAACTTCCGGCAGTCGGGCAGCAAGACGCCAGGTCATCCCGAGGTGGGCCACACCCCAGGCGTGGAGACGACCACCGGTCCCCTGGGGCAGGGCGTGGGAAACGCGGTCGGTATCGCGCTGGCAAGCAAGCTCCAGGGGGCGCGCGTCGACGACGGAGCGCCGCTGCTCGACTACCGTGTGTTCGCGCTGTGCAGCGACGGGGATCTGATGGAAGGCGTCGCCTCGGAGGCCGCGTCGCTGGCGGGGCACCTCGCCCTCGACAACCTGGTGATGGTGTACGACGACAACAAGATCACCATCGATGGGGACACCAGTATCACCTTCACCGAAGACGTGGGTGCGCGCTTCCAGGCATACGGCTGGTTCGTACAGCACGTCGATGGACATGACCCCGAGCAATTCCGCGCGGCACTCGATGCAGCGGTGGGTGAGAGCAGTCGTCCCAGCCTGATCGTCGCCCGCACCCACATTGGGATCGGCGCGCCGACCAAGCAGGACACACCGGACGCCCACGGCGCGCCTCTGGGTGAGCAGGAGATCCAGGGCGCGAAGAAGAGCGCTGGCTGGCCCGAGGACGAGCACTTCCGCATCGCTCCGGAGGCACGGGAGGTCTTCGCGGCACGCAAAGCGGAGAACCTCGAGGTCTACGCTGCGTGGCAGGCACGAGTCGGCAAGCTGAGCGGTGCGGCGAAAGAAGCCTACTCGGCGTTCGTCGACGAGGGCGCACCGGAGGACTTGCTCGGCAAGCTGTGCGAGGGGCTGGAAGCCAAGGCGGACGCCACGCGCTCCATCGCAGCCAAGGTCGAACAGCAAGTTGCGGCGCTGTGTCCGCGCTTGATCGGGGGCTCGGCGGACCTCGCCGGCAGCTGCAAGACCACGATCAAGGGCGCCGCGGACGTCGCACCCGGTGCTTTTTCCGGGCGGAATCTGCACTTCGGCATTCGCGAGCACGGTATGGGGGCGATCATGAACGGCCTGGCGCTGTCCGGCTTCGTGCCCTTCGGGTCCACGTTCTTGATCTTCAGTGACTACGTACGGCCTGCGATTCGCCTGGCCGGCCTGATGGAGCAACAGGCGATCTACGTCTTCACCCACGACAGCGTCCTGCTGGGAGAGGACGGTCCGACCCATCAGCCCGTCGAGCAGCTGGCCTCCTTGCGCCTGATCCCGAACCTCCACGTGGTGCGACCCGCCGACGCCTACGAGTGCGCGTTCGCGTGGGCGCACGCCATGCAGCGCACGTCGGGGCCGACGGCGATCGTGCTGTCTCGCCAGAAGGTGCCGGAGCTCCAGCGCTCGGGCGGCCTCGACCTGGAGGCGATCGCGAAGGGCGCCTACGTCCTCTCGGGCGATGCGGACTCCGAGTACTGCTTGATGGCGAGCGGCAGCGAAGTCGGCCTCGCAGTGGACACCGCCGCAGCGCTGGCGGAGCGAGGCAAGAGCGCTCGCGTCGTCTCCGTGCCCTGCCTGGAGCTGCTCGAAGCCATGAACACCAGCCAGCGCAGGGCGCTCTTCGGCAGTGGGCGCCGCGTCAGCCTGGAGGCGGGGCGAGCGTTGCCTTGGAAGCACCTGGTCGGTGAGGACGGCGTGTGCATCTCCCTGGAACACTTCGGCGCCTCGGCGCCGGACAAGGTGCTCGCCAAGCAGTTCGGGCTCACGGTCGAGGGCGTGATGTCCAGGTTGCTCGAGTGACGCTTCCGTGCCCGCTGCTCGTCGACTCCATGAGTGCCCGCAGGCGTCGCTCGACGCTCTGGTTCTGGCCCGGGAGGGCCTCGAGAGCGCATCACCCGAGCAGTCTTTACAGGAGCCGCGCGCCTCGCGTAGCGTGAGGCTCGGGCGCGCGCGCTTGGCGTGTGCCGCGAGAGACTGCCAACGGAGCGAGAGTGAGTCTTCCGATCGTCCTGGTGCCGCATCCCCATGTGCGGGTGGATCCGAAGGTGCTGGCGGGCAGTCCTTTCGTGGTCGGCTCGCGAGTTCCGGTGCGGCGCCTTTACGGCTTCTACCGCAACGGCGCGAGCCTGGAGACGCTGCTCAAGCGCTACCCACAGCTCGGTCCAGCGAAGGTGATGGACGCGCTGGCCTTTGCGCTCGACAACCCCGAGGTGATGGAGGCCGACATCGCCCGTGAGCAGAGCCTGCTGCAGAAGAGCGGCGCCAAACCATCTCTCGGCGCAACGGCGTTGAAACAGATCCCGCTGCCGTTCGATCCCGACGCAACCTAGCTGTCTCTCATCGGGGCTCCTCCTCGGTGATACGCCAGGTATGTGGTCGTGGAAATTCCCGCGAAGCCTCGAGTTTTCTTGAGCCGGTCTGAGGGTACTGGGCGTCTAGCGAGCTGGGCGGGGGGTAACGTCCAGGCACTTCGTTGGGAACAGACGCTTGCTCATTCAAGAGACAGCTCCGCGGGGCGTGGTCCCGCGCCCGGACCACGCTCGGACCCTGCCGCACGGAGTCTGCGCCTCGGAATCAACCGCAGGAGTCAACTGCGCCTTGGAATCAACTGCGCCTTGGAATCAAGGAGCGCGGAACGGTGAGCAGTCGTCGCGTGTCCAGCAGCGCAAATTTGCCGTCTTGCGGAAACTGGCTCTTTACAACGTGGCGGAATGGGGCGCAAAGCGCGGCCAGGGTTCCACCTTAGTACCGTTCGCTCTGTCGACTCTACCGGGGAAGCCCTTCGCAAACCCCCACGAATAAGGGTTGCAATGCTTAGCCGAGGTGTCGGATCTTCCCGTGCCTCGGAAGAGATACGAGTGAGGGATTGAAGTCACATCGAGGAGCCAGCTTCGTGTTGAATGCTGCGAGATGGGGCGCTGAGTTGTACGGCCCAGGGTTGGGCCCGAGGAGGATTTAGGAACATGCGTAGGCGGAACGTGAATCGGCTGATCGGAATCTCGGCTCTGGTGTTGTCACCAACTCTCATCAACTGTGGCGGCATGCCCGGTTTGCCCGGCGTCCCCGGCATGCCCGGCGATTGCCCCACGGATCCGGAGGCGATTGCCAACGCATCCTTCGGCCTCGACGCGGAGCTCGAGGGCAAGGTCAAGGCTGGCCTGCAGGCGTCGGCGAACCTTCAGAACCTGGCCGTCGAGGTCGAGGGTGAGGTCGCTGCCGCGTGCGCGAACCTGGCGATGGACCTGGGCGCCAGCGAAGAAGACACCAAGCCCGCCGAAGACGGCCCCGGCAAGAAGGCGGAAGCCGCCTGTCAGGCCGCCGTGAAGGTGCTCGGCGAGGTGAAGGCCAAGGCCTCGGGCAGCCTCAAGGTGAACGTGGTGCCGCCGAAGTGCAGCGCTTCCATGAGCGCCATGGCCGACTGCGCTGCCTCTTGCGATGCCAGCATCGAGCCCGGATCCGCCGAGGTTCAGTGCGAGGGTGGCGAGATCAGCGGCCAGTGCGGTGGCAAGTGCGAGGGTGAGTGCACGATGGAAGCCGGCGCCGAGTGCACCGGTACCTGCAGCGGCACCTGCAGTGGATCTTGCGACGCTGGCTTCAGCGGCAAGTGCGGCGGCAAGTGCGACGGCAAGTGCGACGGCAAGGCCACCAAGGGTGAGGGCGGCGCTCAGTGTGCCGGCACCTGCGAAGGCAAGTGCGACGCCCAGGCCGAAGGCAAGTGCACCGGCACCTGCGGCGGCTCCTGCGACGCAGCGTGCACGGCGAAGGCCACTGGCGAGTGCAAG
>JAGQIY010000631.1 GCA_020430865.1 Myxococcales bacterium | reverse complement strand
GACGTGCTCGACGGTTACCTCGTAGTGACGATGCGAAACGCAGCTCGAAGCCGCAGCCTCGAATGCCTTCGTGCAAGTCGTGTTCAGCTTCCGCAGCAGTGTACGCGGGTCGGCGATCAGCATGTTCTCCCCTGCTCTTTGTCGGCTCTCCTCGAGGCCCGTCCTCGAGGGCCGCCCACGATAGCCGAAGGGAGTGCGAACCCACAGCCCCCACGACAGACTGCGGTCATTGAGTCTTCCCGCCGCCCTGAGCGCCGCTCTTTCCCGCTGCGACCGCGGCCCAGTCGCTCGAGGACTTGTGCTTGGGTGTGGCGGCTGGCTTGGCAGAGCCCGACTGCTTCGCCTCGGGTTTCGCCTCTGGGGTGGGTGAATCCGCTACCTTGGAGTCGCGTGGTGGTGCAACGAGCGCGGGCAACAGCCATGGGTCCTTGTCGCGCGCCGTGCTTGGCTTGGACGCCGCGAGCGGCGAGAACTCGGTGGGCGCCGCCGGAAGCTCGTCGCGCCCCCAGTCGAAGCTCGACGGCACGTGGCGGTGCAGGTCATCGGCGCCGTAGCCGCTCATCACCTGTGCGAGGAGCATTCGCGCGCGACCCGCGCTGCCCGCTGGTACTTGGATCGTCAAGTCGCGGGTGACGCTCGGTACGAACTCGCTCAGTATGGCAGGGTTCAGCAGCCGGACTTGATCGAGGCTGGTGCCAGAAGCACGCGCCACCAACGAGAGGTCCATGCCTGCGGGGACTTGAATCCGCGCGGGATAGATGGGCGCATCCGGCTTGGCGTCGAGCTGGAACGCGTCTCGGTTCTTCAGCACCAAGGCCGTCGCCAGCACCAGGGGGACGTACTCCGCCGCGGACTTCGGGAGCTCGCCATCACTGGACAGCAACTCCCAGAAGCTCTTCTCACCCACTTCTGGCACGCGTGAGATGGTCGCGTCACCAGAATGGAACGCCGCGAGGGCAAGCTCCCAGGTGCCGTACTTCTCGTGCAGCTCTGCCAGGCGCTTGGCGACGGCGCGCGTTGCCAGCTCGACGTCACGCCGCTCGTCGTAGTTCGGCTTGACCATCAAGCCATACAGCACGGCCTCCGTGGGCGAGAGCTGCCACAGCCCCGCGTCACCCCGTGCCGAGACAGCGTCGACCTGGAAACCGCTGGAGGCAAACACGACCGAGACGAGATCCTCGGGGAGGGCGTTCTCTCTCAGGATCTGCAAGACGAGGTGGGAGTAGCGCCCGCTCGCGCGCACCGCGGCCTCGACCCGCTTGCGCATCCTCGGATCGCTGGTGAGGCTCGCGACGCGCTGCTGGACGACCGGGTTGTAGTCCACCGGTAGGTCTGGAAGCGTGTAGTCCTTCGTCCAGTCGGGGTGACCGTTGGCGAGAACGGCGCGCTCCTCTGGAGTGAGCCCCGACTCACCGTCGTCGACGTCGGGCGCCACGGGTTCGGCCTGGAGCTTCGCCTCCAGCGCCTGAAGGCGCGCGATCCCCGTCAGCCCTTCGGTCGACGGCTTGCTCGCCGAAGAGACTCGCGGCTTGACCACCTTCGTGGGACGCGGCTCGAGCTTGGCGATCGGCATTGGCGGCGCTGCAGCCGGCCGAGCTACCGCCAAGCCGCCGCCGACTACCAATCCGGCCACCACGGCGCATGCCTTGGCCACCGTTTGACGCTGCATGGGCGGAACTTCGCACACCCGGTCTCACCAGTAGAAAAAACCAACGAAAAGAAATCGCTGGGCCGGTTCCAGATCGAGCTTGGAGCAGGCGGGGTGCCGGCCCGACGGCAGGCTCGAGTCGAGGCGCAGCGCCGAATTCGCCCGCGATCGTCCCCCGCGAAGTGCAAGGGCACTTGCTAGCCGTTGTGAAAACGGACTGATAGACTCCTCCTCGTGTCAGCCGGCTATGGCGTGCGCGTCACCAACACCAAGACTGGCTCGAGTTTGGAGCGCACCTTCGCCAAGCTGCCGATCCGCATCGGCCGCAACGCGTTGAACGACCTCCGGCTCGATCTTCCGTTCGTCTCCGACTTCCACGCGGTGATCGAGACCCAGAACGGCGAGATCATGCTGCGTGACCTCGGCAGCACCAACGGCACGATGCTGCGCTCCACAGGACGCTTGCAGCCCAACCAGGTGATCAGCCTGCGCGAACACAACTACGAGTTCGCGATCGTGAGTGTGGTGATCACCGTCTACTCGACCCAGGTCGAGCCGGAGCCGACGAGCGCTCGCCGCTTCGGCGTGGCGAGCTATGCATCGCCCCAGGTGCTCGAGTCTGCCCGCCCAGCGCCTCCGCCGGCTGCCACGGCTCACCTCCAGGCCTACGCCGCCTATCGCAAGGGCTGGACCGAGTTGATGACGAACATCAACGAGAACATCGGACGCTATCCGCCAGAGCAGCGCGTCGCCGCGCTCCAGGCGATGGCGCGGGAGATGCCAGCGCTGCTGCAAGAGCCTGATTTTCAGAGGCTCGCAGCCTCGCTGGGGTCGCCGATACCGCACGCACCACGGACCACCACTCGCGAAGAGGCGGTGGCGCTACAGGGCCTGAAGGAGCTGGCAAGCGAGCTGGTGCCCAGTCGTGGTACGCCGGAGAGCGTCGACGATCTGGTGCTGTTTCTGACCAAGCTGCGCGAGGTGTTGACCATCTTCTTGCAGACCTTCGTGCCCCTCCGAGACGGCTATCGTCAGTTCCGCTCGGACATGGAAATCACCGGCGCCATCGACGTCACCGGCGCGTCTCAGATCGTCACCCGCGCCAAGAGCCCGGAAGAGCTCGCGACGGGGTTGCTGGACTGGAAGTCACCGGTCAACGACGCCCCACGAGCCATCGAGGGCACTCTCGCGGACTTGATGACCCACCACGTGGCGATGATCAACGGCGTCATGCAAGGCGTCAAATCGCTGCTGAACGAGCTCAGCCCGCAGATGATCGAGCAGATGCTCGACGACCCGAACACGCGCAAACCCGAAGGCAGCACCTTCGGTCCGTTTCGCTTCAAATCGCTGTGGAAACTCTACGAACAGCGCTACGGCGACCTCACCAGCGAGGAGAAGCACGTGTTCTCGCTGCTCTTCGGCGACGCCTTCGCCCAGGCCTACGGCCGCTATCAGCAGAGCGGGACCAATCGCATGACCACTCGCCACATCAGCGCCGTGAACAACCCGACCGGCGGTCCCTTCGGCGCGTCGAGTTGATCGCGTTCTGAACGCCGGACGGAAACACGCCGCGAGTGTTTCCACCGGAGCGGGAGCCAGGCGTCTCACTTTCTTGGCCAGCAGCCCCAGGAATTCGGATCATGCGGGGGATGCGAAAGCGCCTTGCACTCGGTCTCGCCGCCGCGGTCAGCCTGACGGCGGGCTCGGCGTCAGCTCAGGTAACGCCGCCCCCCTCACGGGACGACACGTGGGGCACGGTCTCCACCATCACCGCGGTCGGCGCGTTGGCGACCGAGGCGGTGATGCCGCGGATCTTCTACTCGGATCCCGAGGTCACAGTGGGCTGGAAGGCGCGCTGGCACGTCTCCGCGCTAGCGCCGGTGCTCACCCTCACCTCGCTCACCCTGTTCAACGAGTTCGCCCTGAAGGACGGCTTCGAAGCCTATCGACCGGGCTGCGACGAGTCGAACCAGGGTGGACCGAACTGCCAGTCGTTCGGCTCGCCCTCCAGCCACTCGTTCGCGGCGTTCTCGGGCCTTGGCCACGGCGCCGCGGTGTTCCTCTTCGACACCACCAAGTGGAGCAACGGTCGCTTCAATGGGGGCAGCTTCGCCGGTCACGTCGTCGTGCCCGCGGTGTTCAGCGTGATCACCGCAATTGGGCGAGGCGCGGGGGACTTCAACTCCGCCGATCAGATCCTGATTGGCGGCGGCATGGGTCTCGGCGCAGGCTTCCTGACCGGCATGACCTACGCGCTGATGGCTCGCCCGGAGTGCGGGTACAGCGGCGCGATGGTTTGCTGGTAAGCGAGCTGGCCGGCGCGGGCAGCACACGACTGGTGCTAGGCTTAGGAGAGTCATGGGCTTGAGGAAACTTAGCGGGGCGCTGGCGGGAACGGTGTTGGTTGGCGTGCTGTCCGCGGCGGGTGGCTGCGAGCAGAGCTGTCCAGAGCAGGCAGAGACGTGCCCCGGCAACTGCCCACCGATCTACGGCATGGTCCACGAGGGCGCTGGCACTTGCCTGCAGTCCGACGTCGTGATCTCGTGCAAGGGTCGAGACAGCTCCAAGAGCAGCGAGCCTGGCTGCGTGCGCGTGAAGGATCCGAAGGACCTCACCGTGTACAAGCTCGCCTCTGCCAGCGAAGAGTACTGGGTCACGCTGAATGGCAGCATCTTCGAGAGCTGCCCTGACAACGTCCGCGCCGCTGCCTTCGCTGCGGACACCTGCGACGACTGGGCGATCTCCGACGCTGGCGCTGACGCCACCGCGGACGCTTCGGCTGACGCGGGCGTGGATGGCGCGGCGGGCGCAGGTGGCAGCGCGGGCAGCGGCGGATCGGGAGGCACCGCTGGCACCTCATCCACGGGAGGCAGCACGTCTTCCGGCGGCACCTCGTCCAGCGGCGGCACGTCAGCCACCGGCGGTTCCGCGGGGACGACCTCGAGCGGTGGTACCAGCGCGAGCGGCGGGAGCGGCGGCGCTGGCACGGGCGGAACCGCTGGGACCACGGGTGGTAGCGCGGGCAGCAACTGAGCCCTCACCCCCGAAGAACTCGACGAAGCCGCGAGCGCTGACCGAGATACCGTCGGCCCTGGCCGCCGAACGCGAGTCGGAAGTCGCAGGCTTCACTTCGCCCTGCCAGGCCGCCCTGGCTGACTCAGTGGTGGCTCGGAAGTCACTAGCGCGAGATCGCTGCGCTCTGACAGCGCGGGCTGTCCAGCACCACGTGAACACCGCGCCCGGTGGGTAGCTGCTTCTCGAGCTGCATACGCATCTCCGCGGTGCCAGCGAACACATCGACGTGGGGTCCCTTGACCCAGATCCCGCGATCCTGCGCCACGAAGCAGCCATCGTGGGTAGCGCCGCCGGGCAGCGACAAGCCATCGAACTCGGGCACGTACACCAGGCTACCGAGCGGCACGACCTTCGGGTCGACCGCCAACGTGCGCAGCGCCGTGATCGGGCGCCCCGTGGCTCCCCTTCCCCACGGAAACTTTTCGGCGTTCAACCGATCGAAGCACAGGCGCTGCCCGGTGCGGCTGCAGGTTGCCGCGCAGCTGCAGTCACGCTTGGCGAAGCTCAGCGTGTCGCCGCTCGAGAGCATGCCGCTGCCCTGGACGCATAGCCGATCGAAGAACTGCCGCGGCACTTCGGCGACCGGTTCACAGCTGGCGTTGAACAGCGACACCGATCGCCCTTCCCGCAGCTCGGACTCCGCGGGAAAGTCGTAGTAGGTGTTCTTGAAGCGCCCGACGACGTGGCCCCCGGCGCTCCCGCTGGGCAGAGGACGGGATCGAGCTGCCTCGTCGGCTCCGCTCGCTCCGGGATCTTTGGGGGTGAGGTCCGCTGGGGCCACGGAGCGTTGCCCCTCCCCTCGCCCGGGACCTACCACCGCGCCGTCGGGCAGCGGCGCCTGGACTGGCTTCGGTCCGCCCACGGGGGCGCTCTTCGCTTGCTTCGAGGCGGCAGCGCTCCGGGCTTCGCCG
>JAGQIY010000630.1 GCA_020430865.1 Myxococcales bacterium | reverse complement strand
TGCTCGACCAGCTGCGCAGGCGCTGCAGCTTCGGCCGCTCAGTAGCCACTCGGGAACTCCACGCTACCGCCGACCTCGGGCAGCTTGAAGGTCAGGAACTGGCCGTTGTCGTCCCCGGGTCGTGGCGGCAGCCAGCGCATGAAGTGGTAGTTGCCGCGCTTCACCGGGCGTTGCAGGTTCACCTCGATGCGCGTGGGCACGCCTTCGGCGTCCACTCCGCGCACGATGATCAGCATGCCCGCGAGCTGCAGTCCTTCGCCCACCTGCATCGGGTACTGGTGTCCGCGGTAGGTGCCATCGAATGGATCCGAGTAGAATCCGTGGGGCGCTTCCAGGATCAGCTGCCGCTCGGTCTGGCGCTCGAGCGTCACCGGGCCTCGACCGGCGTGCAACATGCGGACATGGCGAGGCACCCGCATGTTTCGGGTCGCGCGCAGGCCGATCAGGCTCGCCACGTAGAAATAGGAGGGGCCGCCAACCAGCACCAGCTGCTCGTCGCTGTTCGGATGGCTCCACATCAGTCGTTCGGCGACGCGATCGAGCTCGTTGCCGAAGCGATACATGATCAGGCTCCGCTGGGGGAAGGTCATCGGCGCCACCACGCCGTGGACGAGCAGCAACGCGAAGGTGACCATGCGCCCCAGCAGGTGGCGCGGAGCATCGAGCTGCCTCGATTGCTCCAGCGCTTGCCGCACGGCAATTGAAACGATCGCCATGCCACCCACGCCAGTGAAGAACAGCAGGCGATCCTGCGGCATCGCGGCGCACGCCGGGAGCGTCGATAGGACGGCTCCCAGGAGCCAGAAGCGTGCGCTCGGGTCACGCAGGCTGTGGCGCAGCCACCACAGGAACGCGAGGATGAAGACGCTGGCGACCGCGGCGAGGGAGTACACGACCAGGGGGGAATGACGCCACCAGGCTTCGCAGTCGATGCCGAAGAGCTGTCCTGCGATCAGCGCCGGAAGCCGCCACAGGCTCTCCAGGGCGAAGCGCTTGGTGTCGCCCAGCGGATCGAGGTGGAAATCGGTGCCGTAGGTGCCGTGACCGAGCTTGCGGTAGTAGAAGAACCAGATGCCCAGAACACAGAGACTGGGCAACAGCACCAGCACTCTGCGCAGCACGCCCATGCCTCGACTATTTCCGCGCGGTTCCAGCAGCAGGGAGTGCGCCGCGACGTAGCCCAGGGCACCGATGGCGAACTCGCCGCAAAGGAGGCCCAGGCCGAGGCTCACGGGGGCGAGAACCGCCGCCAGGTAGCGAACCCAGCTCGGTCCCGTCGCGCGCCGCCACACGTCGTGCGCCAAGAGCGCGATCACGCCGAACAGCGTGGCCAGGATGGCGTTGCGGTTCGCCAGCCACCCCACCGGGTGCGCGTGCGCGTCGTCCATGGCGTACAGCAGGCTCGACAGCGCGACGAGCCAGGGCGACGCGAGCAGCCGCCGGTAGAGCGCCGTTACCGCGAGGATAAGTAAGGCATACCACGCCAGGTTCTGAACGTGGGCGAGCCAGGGTGCGGACGGGTAGTAGTGGTAGTCCACCCAGTGGGTGAAGGACGTGAGCGGCCGCCAGAAGCTCACCTTGTAGTCTTTCAAGGTGAACCAGGGAATGGTGCCGAAATCCTTCAGCCCATAGATCCCGGAAACGTTCCCGCTGATGTAGTTGAACAGGTTGACGCGCCATGGAGGGTCGACCACCCCATGCTGGACGGCGCTGAAGTGGTAGTGGTCCTCGGTCTGCAGACCCGTGAACACGCTGGGAAGCGCCAGCAGCATACCCAGCAACGCGGCCCACCAGCCGACGCGCCGCTTTCCGAGCCAGACCAGGAACGCTTCGAGCTGACTCATGGCGCGGTCCCGGTTGCACCACGGAAACGCCGCATCGCGCTCGACGCACGGGTGACAGGCGACGCACGAAATGGTGAACGCGGTGGTCGCGATCTGCGTCGCCGGGTGCGCAGCGCGAACTGGTCACACCACTTTCTGTGAACCTCGCTTCGCATGACGCGCGCTCTCGCCCAGGGCAAGTAGCCGAAACTACACGGCGACGCGAGTTGGCACAGCGTTCGCCTTTGATTTGGGCAGGTTCCGCCCCAGCGGGCGGGCCGAAGGAGACATCCTGGTGACCCGTTCGGCGCGCGACTCTGCTCCTGAGGAGACCCCTCCGGCTCCCCCGACCGCTTCGACTTCACTGGAACTGGAGCGGGGCTGGCAGCGCTTCTGGCTGCTGGCGCGCTCGCTGGCGGTGGGCAGCCTGGCGACTGTGTTCGATCTGGGGACGCTCGCGCTCCTGGTCCACGCCGTCGGAGTGGACCCGAGGTTGGCGAGCCTACCAGCGCTGAGCCTGGGCGTCGTTGCCCAGTTCCTTGGCAACAAGCTCTTCGCCTTTCAGGATTACCGTGCGGATTGGCTGCGCCAGGGCCTGTCGTTCCTTGCGGTGGAGGCGCTCGGCTTCTCGGCGAACCTGTTGCTCTTCCACCTGGCGGTGAGCTTCACGCCGCTACCCGTCCTCCCCGTGCGCTTGGCGATCACCAGCCTGGTCTACTTCGGCGTCTGCTTGCCGCTGTGGTCTCGCATCTTCTCGAACCCGTCACGCGATGAACCCTCGAGGCTATCTCGAGGTTGAAGGAGAGGTCATGAGTCTACTTGCTCACGCGCTGCTCGGAGTCTGTTCGGCCTGGACCCTGGCCGGCCTCGCGGCGACCTATCGGGTGAGTCGCAGGCGCCTCGCGCCCGTCGATGCGTTGCCGCCAGTCAGCGTTCTGAAGCCGCTGTGCGGAGCCGACGCCGGGTTGGAGCGAAACCTCGAGACGTTCTTCCTGCAGGACCTGCCGGCGTTCGAGCTGGTGTTCGGGGTCGAGGACGCTGCCGACCCGGCGCTCGCGGTAGTTCAAACCCTGCGGAAACGCTATCCTCGCGTGGCTGTCCAGGTCATCGTGCATGGCCAGGCGGCTTGCAGCCTCGCCCAGGCCGGCATCAATCCGAAGGTGCGGAACCTGCGGGGGATGCTGCCGAACGCTGCTCACGACTTGGTGCTGGTCAGTGACTCGAACGTCGCGGCGCCTCCACACTACCTGAGAGAGCTGGTGCTCACGCAGCTGAGCGATCCGCGCATCGGTCTGGTGACCAATCTCTTCGCCGGGGTGGGTGAGGACACGCTGGGCGCGGCGCTCGAGAACGTGCAGCTGAACGGATTCTGCGCGGGTGGCACCGCCTTGCCGACGCTGCTCGGTGACTCCTCGGTGGTCGGCAAGAGCATGTTGTTCCGGCGCTCCGTGATCACGGAGCTCGGTGGCCTCGAACGCGTGAAGGACGTGTTGGCCGAGGACTACGTGCTCGGCAAGATCTTCCAGCATGCGGGTTACCGTGTGGCAATTGCGCCCACGGTGCTCCACAACGTGACCTCGAAGATGAACTGCCGGGCCTTCCACGAGCGGCATCTGCGCTGGGGCATGCTGCGCTGGCGTCTCCGCCCCGTCGCGTACGTCGCCGAGCTCTTGGCGTCGCCGCTGGTCCTGCTACCTCTTGCCATGGCCACGCTGGGGCCGGCGCTGGGTGTTGCCTGGTGCGTGGCGGTGGCGCTACTCAGAGACGTTGGCGGCTGGTCGTTGCTGCGGGGCTCGGACCGCCTCTGGGTGCCGCTCCTGCTGTCGCCTCTCAGAGAGCTGCTGATCCTGTGCACCTGGGGTCGGGCGCTCTTCAAGCGGCACATCCGCTGGCGCAACAACCGAGTCCGGCTCGGTGCGGGGACGCTGCTGTTCGAGCCGAAGGTCACGAGGGCTCACTGACTACTCCTCGAGCATCTCGAACTCGACCCGACGGTTCCGTGCGGCACAAGCGTCCGTGCGCTCGCGACATAGCGGGAAGTTCTCACCATCCGCCTGGACCACGATGCGCGAGCCGGCCACGCCGCAGCGCACCAGCCAGCGCGCGACGTTGCCTGCCCGCTCGGCGGACAGCTCGTGGTTGTAGCCAGGAGAACCGGCTTCGTCCGCGTGGCCGCGCACCCGGACGCGGACGCCCGCGTTCCTGTTCAGCTCGTCACAAGCGGCCTGGATCGCAGCCTCCTCGGAGCCGAGGATACGGTGGCTCTTGTAGTTGAAGTGAACCACTTGCTCCATTGGCGTGCTTGGAACCGCGCGTCCTTCGCCAGGCACCGGCTCCGGCAGCTTCTCGGGTTGGGGGGGAGGAGCCTGGTCGGGGCAGCCGTCGTCATCCTCGTACTCGTTGTGGGTCTCGCCAGCGTTCGGGCAGCGATCGTCAGCGTCGAGGATCCCGTCGGCGTCGTTGTCGGGCTCTGGACAGCCGTCGTCGTCCTGGAAGCCGTCGGCGTCCTCCGTTGCCGTGGGGCATCGATCGCGATCGTCCGGCAGGCCATCGCCATCGCTGTCCGGCGGCGGTTCAGCGTTGCGCCGAGGGATCCCGAGGCTGAACATGAGCCCCGCGCCAAGTAGCCTGGCGTCGTCCGGCCCCGTCTCCGAGTCGGGCTGGAAGACCTGGGTGTAGCGCAGCACGGGGCCGAGCCCCAGCGAAGCGCCAATCGGGAACTGCCAGCCGACGCCAAGGCTCACCACCGGGCGCTGGAGATCGCCGGTGAGTCCGATCCCGCCGCTCGCTTCGATGAACAGCCCCTCTGGTCCCGCTTTCATCATGGGGGTGAAGCGCAGGCCGGCTTCCGCGGAGATCAGACGCCCGACCTCGCCACTTGCCGCAGGGAACCACCAGCTGCCGGTGCCGACCTGGAGGTGCAGCTCCTCCGCGATCGGCGCGCTCAGCTGACCTCTCAGGTGACCGCCCGGATCGAAGCGGTCCGACGGGGTGCCGCCGAGCACGACGTCTCCCCCCGCCTCGAGGTGGAGCTGCAGCTTCTCCACGAAGCTCCCGTCGTCGCTTGCCGCGACGGACGGCGACCCATCGCTGGTCTGCGCCAGAGCGGAGGCGCTCGGCAGCGTGGTCAGGAGGAGGGCTTGACCGAGCGAGAACGAGTGTCGAATGCGCATGATCGAGAGAAGCGTGGCGCCGATGGTCAGCGGGAGATGCGCAGCTGGAACTGCTCGCATCCGGAACCAGACGCGACGCGATACACGCGGACGTGCACCGTGCTGGGCCAGCCAGTGCTGCGGGACTTGCAGTTGGTGTTGGCGCTCGTGCAGGTGTCGTAGAATCGCCAGTCGGTGCGGTTGTTGGCGCTGCCACCGTCCCCGCAGCTCATCGTGTTGCCGCAGCTGGATCGAATATCCATACGGAATACATTGCCAGAGTTCGTCACGAAGCGCACCCGCGGCACGCCGCTTCCGTGACGGCGGAACTCGGCGTTCTCGGGGAAGTCGATGCGGTACCATGCCTCGTCGCCGGCTCCAGGCAAGACCTCGACCGCGGTGTCCAGGCTCGTGCCGGCGCTCATGCTGCCCAGCACCAACTCGCTCCCGCACGTGTTTGGTCGACCCGTGATGCACTGACCGCCACACAGTGCCCCGCCGTTGGCGCAGCCGCAGCTTCCGGCGTTGCAGGTCTCTCCCGAGGAGCAGGTGCTTCCACAGCTCCCGCAGTTGCTCGGGTCGTTCGCCAGATCGCGGCACTGCATCCCGCACGCAGTGAGCCCAGCGCCACAAGACGCCTGGCAGCTGCCCGTGGAACACACCTGACCCGCCGGACAGGCGTTTCCGCAGCTTCCACAGTTCAGGTTGTCGCTCTGGAGATTGCGACAGAGCCCGCTACAGTTGCTGAGTCCGGCGCCACAAGAAACCTGACAGCTCCCAGCGCTGCATACCTGGCCCGCTCCGCAGGGGTTGCCACAGGTTCCGCAGTTGAGGCGATCGGTGCCCAGGTCGCGGCACACTCCGCTGCAGTTGGTCAACCCCGCGCCGCAGTTCGTCAGGCAGCTGCCGCCGCTGCAGAGCTGCCCCGCAGCGCAGCCGACGCCGCACGCGCCGCAGTTTCCGTTGTCCGTGCCGAGATCCCGGCAGACACCGCTGCACTCCGTCAGGCCGCCGCCGCACGAAACCTGACAGCTGCCCCCGTTGCAGACCTGGCCTGGTCCGCAAGCGACGCCGCAGCCTCCACAGTGGCCACGGTCGCTCCCGAGATCCCGACAGGTCCCGCCACAGTTGGTGAGTCCGCTTCCGCACGAAACCTGACAGGTGCCGCCGCTGCAGATCTCGCCCGCGGCGCAGGAGGTGCCGCAGCCGCCGCAGTGGCTGCGGTCGGTAGACAGGTCCCGACAGGTTCCACTGCAGTCGGTGAGCCCGCTCCCGCACGAAGCCTGACAGCTCCCACCACTGCAGACCTCACCCCCTGGGCAAGTCGTGCCGCAAGCTCCGCAGTTCGATCGATCCGTGTCGAGGTCGCGGCAGACACCGCCGCAGTCCGTCAATCCGCCACCGCACGACAGCTGGCAGGCTCCGCTGCTGCAGACCTCTCCAGCCGCACAGGCATTGCCGCAGGTGCCGCAGTTGAGGCGGTCGGTGTCGAGGTCGCGGCAAACACCGCTGCAGTTGGTCTGGCCGTTTCCGCACGAAACTTGGCAGCTGCCGGCGCCACAGACCTCGCCCGCGCCGCAGCTGACGCCGCAGGCCCCGCAGTTCGCGCGGTCGGTGTCCAGGTCGCGGCAGACGCCGCTGCAGTTCGTGAGTCCGCCGCCACAGGAGACCTGACAGGCGCCACCGCTGCAGAGCTCGCCGGGGCCGCAGCTGTTGCCACAGGTTCCGCAGTTGAGGCGATCGGTGCCAAGGTCGCGGCAGACGCCGCCGCAGTTCGTGAGTCCGCCACCACAGGAGACCTGGCAGACACTTCCGCTGCACAGCTCGCCGGGGGCGCAGGGCGCCGCGCAGGCACCACAGTTCGCGTTGTCGGTACCCAGATCGCGACACACGCCGGAGCAATCCGTGAGGCCGCCCTGACACGACAACGTACACACGCCGCCGCTGCAGACCTCGCCCGGGGCGCAGACACTGCCGCAAGCGCCACAGTTGGCGTCGTCCGACGCCAGGTCGCGACAGCTCCCCGAGCAGTCGCTGAGGCCCGGTCCACAGCTGGTTTGGCAGCTCCCCGCGACGCACGCGGTCCCCGCAGCGCAGGTGGTCCCGCAGC
>JAGQIY010000629.1 GCA_020430865.1 Myxococcales bacterium | reverse complement strand
CATGGCAGGCGGTGCAGCTGGAGTCGAAGTCGACCTCCACGTTGCCGTTGACGTGCAGCTCTCGGTCGAGGATGGTGACGTTGTCCGCCGCAACCGTTGCCGCGTGGCAGCGGTTGCAGTCCTTGATCTGGGGGTGGGGTGCGGGAGGCGGCGCGCCGTGGCAGCTGGTGCAGGCGAGCGCCTGGGCTTCGGTCCAGGCGGGGGAGCTGTGAGGATCGCTTTCGCTCGGCGCGTGGCAGTAGACCGTGCAGCTCTGCGCCGCCGAGTCGTAGCTCGGTGCGTCTGCGCTAGCGGTACTCACCCCCGAAAAAACTAGCTCGGTCTGGCCATTGGGGTGGCTGAGATCCGAGGTGTCTGGCACCTGGTGGCACTCGGAGCAGAGCACCGGACGGCTCCCGTTGCCCCCGGCGAGGTGCGTCGCGTGAGCGCCCACGCCTGGCGACGTCGGATCCGTGTTGCCGCGGGTGTCCGGGGGCGGGGCGGGGGTCTCTGCGCTGCCGTGGCAGGCGTTGCACCGGCCGAGCAGGTACTCGACCTCGCCGTTGACGTGAAGCTTTGCCTCACGGATATGTTTGTCTGCGTCGATGCCGGTGTGGCAGGCGGAGCAGCGCTCGGACTGCGGGTGCGGCGGCTCCGGTGGCAGGCCGTGGCAGCTGCCGCAGGCTTCGTCGGAGGGCCTCGGCTGCGTCCAGGAGGGCGAGCGCGCGCCGTGGCAGTAGCTGTCGCTGCAGCGTCGTGTCCTCGAGTCGTAGCGGGTGTCCAGCTCACCCTGAGTGGCCAGGGCGCCGAAGTTGATCTCTGCAGGCGCCGCGTCGTCGGCGTGACCGGGGTCGCTGACCTTCTCGGGCACGATGTGGCACTCGTTGCAGGCGACGGGGCCGTGGGTCTCGCTGCCGTAGACGTGAAACTGGTGCGCGCCGACGCTGGGGTAGGCGATGTCGGTCGCGCCGATCAGGTTGATCGGAGGCGCCGAGCGCTGGAGGTAGTCGCCGCCGCGAGCTGGATCCCCATGGCAAGACGCACAGCGAGTGACATCGCTGTCGACGGCGCGCTCTTCGTGGCGCTCGAGGCAGCTCGGGGTGAGGCCGAGCATCAGCGCGCCGCTCAGACTACCGAGGAGCAACCAGCGCGACCCGACGCGAGAGAGCCGAGCGCCGTCACTCATGGCAGTACCTGCACATTCCCGCAGTCTCGCTGCGGCTGCTGCGCCAACCGCCGGGGTGCGGATTACCGCCGTAGGCGCCCACCTTGTGGCAGCGGATGCAGTTCGTGGCGGGGCCCTGGTCATGGCAGCTGGCGCAGCTCAGGAGATCGCGCCGGGCGGCCTTGCCGTGGAGGCTCTTGATGCTCGCGCTGTTGCCGACCCAGTCCGGCGGATGAGGATTCCGTGAGGAACTACTATTGGCGCTCACGCCGCGCCGGGTGTGACAGGCGTCGCAGGTCGATGGCTCGTGGCAGCGCTGGCATTTCGCCGGGCTCGCCTGAGCCTCGATGGCGTGACGACTCATGAAATCACCGCGGTGCACGAAGCGCGACTCGAGGGCCTCCGGACGGCGCTTCGCGAGCGTCAGATCCTGCGAGGCGTCGTGGCAGTTCTCGCAGTCCTGCTTGGCGTGACAGCTCTGACACAGCCGTTGCTGCTGCACGGCCTGGATGCCGTGGTGCTTGAGGAAGCCCGCGTCGTGGCGCAGGAAGGTCTGCGGCGTGATGCGCTTCAGGTCGGCCCTGGCGTGGCAGGGCACGCACTCACCGCGATCCCACTCCGCCTGATGCTCGTGACATTTGAAGCACTCGTTCATCGGCGGGATGTTGCGCTTGGCGCCCTCGACGACGCCCTTGTGGCAGTCGACGCACTGACCGTTGAGGCGGGGCAGCGCCAGGTGCTGATCGTGGTTGAACTGGATCTCGCCGTAGGGTCGCTCGGGGATCGCCTTCAGCGCCTGGACGGCGGTCTCGGCGTCCTTCTGGTGGCACGTCTCGCACAGCATCGGCCCCGGCAGCTTGTCGTCGCGTCGCGTCTCCGAGACGGTGTGACAGGTGTTGCAGTTCAGGCAGGCGCGTTCCCCGGGTCCGCCGCAGGGCAGCTCCTCCAGGTGCTTCTCGTGAGGAAAGCGGGGTGGGGGGTGAGGCGTGCTACACGCAGCGAAGACCGCCGCAAACACCAGCGCAGCCAGAAACAACAGCGTCAGCCCGTGACCCCGCTGCGCATCCGCCGCCGGCCTCATTTGCGCGCCTCCAGGCTGCTGTCGAAGGCGTAGCGCAGGCGCAGCTGCGTCTGCGCGTCGAGGGACGCGTACGGCGAGCGCGCGATGGAGCCGCCCCAGAGCACGTCGAGCTGCGGCGTTGCTTGATAGCCGAGGGTGCCCGCATAGACCGTCGAGCTGCGGTAGCCGCGGATCGCCTCGTCGTAGAAGTAGGCGTAGACCTCCAGCGTGCCCGAGACCGCAGGCATCAGCCGACTGGAGAGTCCGCCGCGCAGGCTCTGATAGCCGTTTTCCGGCGCGATCAGCCGGGCGTAGCCGAGGCGCACCACCACGCGGCGCAAGCGATCCGCCAGGAAACGCCCTCCGACTTCGCCCCGGGAGCCCGGTCGGCCCTCGTCGTAGATCTCGAAGCCGCCTTCACCCTCGAAGCTCAGGGCGGGCGTCACCTCGAGCTCTGCGCTGCCGCTGACCTCCTCGTAGCCCGAGCCGCCGAACACCGACAGCACCGACTGCCGCGAGAGCAGCAAGGCCGGTTCCGTGTGGAGATATTCAACCGAGACGTTCAAGGGATCCCAGGGCTCGGCGTCGACCCAGACTCGCGCGTCGGCGAAGCGCGTCGCGTCGGTGTCGAAGAGGGCGTTGCTGCCCAGCGTCGCCGTCTGCCAGGGCCCGGCGCGCAGGTCGAGGCCGAGGTTCCGCCGAGCGAGCTCGGTGTCCTCCCGCTGCTCGTGAAAGGAGAGACCACCGCCGACGACGTCCTGGGAGTAGCCCAGGCGCCCGCCGGCGAGCCAGTAGCCGGAGCGAGAGACGGTCTGCAGGACGCGGGGATCTTCCACTCGCGCCTCGGGCAAGCCGCCGAGGGACGCATAGCCCGGCGCGCGGTTCCAGCGCGGCAACACCGTGAAGCCGCCGTAGGTGTTCACGTCGAGCCCGAGGCCCAGCTCGGCGCCCACGGCGGCGCCGTCGAAGCGGACGTAGCGCGCGGCGGGAGACATCGCGATCTGTCGCCCGAGCTGCACCTGCGCCGGGCCCCTCCGGTAGCGCACGAAGAACGTCTGGATGTCTCCGTCCAGGCGCTGTTCGTCCTCCAGGGCCCCCAGGGCCACCTGACCATAGCCCGAGAACTCGACGTCGACGCTGTCCTCGTCCCAGCCGGTGTCGAGGCCTCGCGCGTCGAGCAGCACGTACTGCTCGAGGGGCACCACCGTTTCCGTGGTGATCAGGGTGCCACGAGGCCCCGGCAGGAGCGCGCGCTGAAAGAGGCCGACGTGGCTCTCGCTCTTCGCCACCAGCGAGAAGCGGTCGGGGTGATAGCCGCGCTCCGCGGGCTCGGCGCTGGCCAGGGAACTCAGACACACGACGCAGGTCGCCGCGCAACCTGCGAAGCGCTTCCGCGCCCCACGCCGTCGCTTGGCCTTCCGCACTTCGAACCGCCGCATGCCGGCTCCAAGTCTTACTTCAGTTGCCGGTCGACCAACAGGGGCGCCGATGGGCGTCGCAGCCTGCACCAGCTACAATTGCTGGTGCTTCGAGGCGCTGGCGCGTCGAAACGCGCAATTGTCGCGCCGGCGGTCGCGCGGGCCGTCGCGCGCCAGCAAGCCGTGCGTCGCGGTGCGGTAGCCGAAGACGTCGCCCAGGCGGCTCTTCCTTCGGCCAGCCATCATCGTTCTGCCTGTGTCACGAGCGCCGCCCTGGTCTCGTTGGGCGCTTCGGCCAGTGCGCGGTCGCGCGGCCCAGGAAGTCCACGACTGCCGCGCTGAAGTGGTCGTTCACGTCGCCGGCGACCATGTGGGTGGCGCCGGTGAGGTCCACGAACTCCGCGTGGGGGCATGCCTCGAGGAACTCGCGGGCTCCCGCTTCGCTGACGACGTCGCTCTGCTTGCCGCGGATGAGCAGGGCGGGCACCGTCAGGCGCCGCGCTTGCTCCAGTCGTTCCGCGTGGATACGCGGGCCCTCGGTGGGGTCGAACGTGTTCGGGTCCCAGGTGCGCATCAGCTTGGGGTCCCAGTGCCAGCGCCAGCGCCCGTCCGGGTGCTGGCGCAGGTTCTTCTTCAGGCCGTTCAGGTTGCTGGGGCGCCTTCTGTGAGGCAGGAACTCTGCGATGAAATCGGCGGCCTCCTCCAGGTTGGCGAAGCCGTCGGGGCGCGCGTCCATGAACTCGAGGATGCGCCGGATCCCGTCGACTTCCATCTTGGGGGTGATGTCCACGAGCACGATGGCGCTGCACGCGTCATCGCCTCGTGCCGCTTCGAGATCCTGCGTGGCGAGGGACGTGATCCCGCCGAGGGAAGCGCCGATCAGCGCTGGTTTGTGAGGCAGGAGCCGGAGGAGCGCCCGCAGGTCCTGCACGAAATGATCCGTGTGGTACTCGCCGTTCGGCGCGAAGGAGCTGTCTCCGTGGCCGCGAAGATCGAGGGCGATGGCGTAGAAGCCAGCTCGCGCCAGCGCTCGCGCGCTGCCTCCCCAGGCGTGGCGCGTCTGACCGCCGCCGTGGAGCAGGAGGACGCCGGGAATGCTGCCTGATTCATAGGCGCCTCGGTCGCCGTGGGCGTCGCCGACGAGGGTGATGCCGTGGGGTAATGCGAACGAACGTACCTCATGCGCCGCCGCGCTGCGGCGTGAAGACGCCGGCGCCTGGATCTCGGACAGGAAATCCGCGATTGGGGGAAAGACCTCCACCGGGGCGTGCCTACCGATCAACAGGTCGCCGTGGCCGTAGTCCTCGCGGTGCCCCTCGGCCTTCGAGAACAGCAAGTAGCGCTTGTCCGCGGAGCCTGCTCCTTCGAAGGTTCGCTTCACGAGGCGCGGCGGCACCAGCAGATCGCGATTGCCAGCTATGAACAGGGTAGGGTGCTGATAGCGCGAGAGGCCGTCCGGCTCCGGCAGGCGGATGAACTCGCGGAACTTGCGCGAGGACACGTTGGTGAAGCCGTGCCACAGGTAGCGACGCTCGACGCCGCGCTCGACGTTGGGTGCGTGGTAGGCCGTGGCCTTGTACTTCGCCGGAACCAGTGGCGCCGCGATGGCGAGCCCGCGCATGAAGGGCCGGGCCGGGATCACACCCAGACGGCGCGTGATCGGGCTCATCAGCTGCGCGAGGTCGACGCGCCGGCGCTCACCTCTTCGCGGGTCGTGGCTGCCGGCCTCGTCATTCTCCCCGAGGAAGCGAAAGTCCGCGGAGCCCACGGTGACGACGCGGCGCACCCGCGGGTCGTCCTCCTGGCTCAGGTGGGCGAGGATCAGCATGCCGCCCATCGAGTGCCCCACCCAGTCGACCTGGGAGGCGCCGGTGTGGCGCGTCACGAAATCGAGGGTCGCCGGCACGTCCTGACTGAGCAGGTCGTCGATGGTCCAGCCCCGCTCGTACTGTCGCTTGCGTCCGCGCGGCGAGCGGGCGAGGGAGTCTCCGCGCCCACGTAGCTCCACGGCGAACACCCGGCGGCCTTGCTCGGCGAGGTACGGCGCCAGGCCCTCACCCCCACCCCAGTCGTAGATGTGAAAGCGGCTGAACGCGCCGTGGCACAGCACCACGGGCGGCAGTTCGGAGCGCGCCACGGATTTCTCTGGGGAATATTCGTAGAGCGCGATGTGCCAGCCGTCCCCGGTCGCCACCCGATGCTTCAGGCGATGGCTCGGCCGATGCTTGATCTCGGCGAACAGCGAGCGACGTTGCGTCGGGGCGAGGTGCATGGGCCTCTTGGGGCGAAGCTTCACTGATTGGGAGCCATTGCGCGGATGAACATCTCCACCATCTCGAACGGCATGCCGTTCGGCAGGTTCAAGATGGGCAGGCCGATGCCGAACTCCCGGCGACGCCTGAGCTCCGCGACGCACTCCTTCGGATCGCCGGTGACCGCCAGGGCGTCGATCATCGCGTCGGTGACTGCGTCCGCCGCCTGGCTGCGCGTGCCCTTGTCCTTGTACAGCGCGTCCACCTTCTCGCACTCGTCCTTGAAGCCGAAGCCGCTCAGGAGCTCTTTGTAGTAGTCGCCCATGCCGCCGATGTAGAAGCTGATGATCTGCTTGGCCTGGGCCTTCGCCATCTCGCCGCCAGTCGGGATCACGGTGGTGAACGGCGCGACGGTGATCTCCTTCGGGTCGCGACCGGCCTTCTTGGCGCCGTTCTCGATCCACTGCATCCCGGTCTTGAACTCCTGATAGGGCCAGAACGTCGGGATCCAGCCGTCTGCCAGCTCACCGATGCTCTCGATGGACTTCTGTTTCAGCGCGGCAACGTAGATCGGAACCGTCTTGCGCACCGGCGTCATCGCCAGCTCGAAGGGCCGATAGTCGTTGAGCTTGGCGCCGGCGTCGGAGAGCTTCTCTCCGGCCAGGAGCGCGCGCACCACCCGGATCACGTCACGCACCTGGGTCAGCGGCTTGTCGAAGGGGCGGCCATGGAAGCCTTCGATCACCCGCTTGCCGCTGGTGCCGAGACCCATGATGAAGCGACCCTCGCTGATCTCGTCCAGGGTCGCCGCGTGCATCGCCAGGAGACCCGGGCTGCGGCTGAAGGCGTTGACGATGCCTGTGCCGAGCTTGATGTTCTTGGTGTTGCCAGCCATTTCCGTGAGGAGACTGAAGATCTCGTAGCCCCAGGCTTCGGGGAGCCAGAACGAGTCGTACCCGAGCTCGTCGGCCAGCTGCGCGGCGCGCAGGTTCAGCTTGCGGTCGTAGTTCTTCCAGAACGCGACCAGGCCAATGCGCTCGGTCTGCTTCGTGTCGGTCATCGGGAGTCTCCTTCTCGCCGTCTAGACGGCTGCTCGCCGCTGGCTCTGGCCAGTCGGCCTGCGATCCCATGGATGTAGAGCAAACACTCCAGTGGGGGAAGGGCTGCCTCGCAGATCCGGTCAGTACGCAGGAGTGCCGCGGCGATTCTACCGTGGAAGGCACGAGCGTTCCGCGCTGCGCGGCCACGAGCACGACGCCCGCGGCTCGGGCATTGCCAGCACTTCAGCTGAGCAGACCGAGCAGATCCTCGCGCGTGAGACTGAGCGCCTTGTCGGCTTCTCCGAGCGCAGCGTCGGCGATCGCGCGCTTCTGTTCCTGCAGCGCCAGGATGCGCTCCTCGACGCTGTCCTCCGCCACCATGCGGTGCACGATGACGGGTCGCTCCTGACCGATTCGATGAGCGCGATCGGCGGCTTGATCCTCCACCGCCGGGTTCCACCACGGGTCGAGCAAGAAGACGTGATCCGCCGCCGTCAGGTT
>JAGQIY010000052.1 GCA_020430865.1 Myxococcales bacterium | reverse complement strand
TACGTGTTCGATGAAGTGGACGCTGGCGTCGGCGGCGCCGTCGCCGACGCGATCGGGCGGCGGCTCTTGCGCGCCGCACGCAGCGGCCACGGTGACTCTCCCGCGCAGGTGCTGTGTATCACCCACCTGCCTCAAGTGGCGGCGTTTGCTGATGCTCAATTCCGCGTGGAAAAGCTTGTCGAGGCTGGGCGGACTCGCACTCGCGTCGTGCGCTTGGGCGAGGCCGAGCGCGTCGAAGAGCTGGCGCGTATGCTCGGAGGCGCCGAGGTGACTGACAGCGCGAGACACCACGCGCAACGGCTGCTCGACGCCGCCGCCGCGCTGAAGGGGGCCAAGCGCGCGCGGACGCGCGCGAGCAAGCGCGGCACCAGGAGTCGTCGTACCCGTGCTGCGTGAGCGGGGTAGCTCAGCCGCGAGCAGCCTGGCGGCGGCGTCTGCGGCGGGCCATCAGCCCCGCGCCGAGTCCCAGCGCCAGCAGCAGGAGGCTACTGTCCGAGGAACCCGCGCCGACCCGGCATCCACAGCCCGAGTCGTCACTGGAGTCGGCGCTGGCTGCGCTGCCGCCGCCGCTGGAGTCGCCACCCGAGGCGGCGCCGCCCTGCCCGCCACCGGCGTTCGCGCTTCCGCCCTGGTTGCCGCCTCCCTGAGCTGTGCCGCCGCTGCTACTGCCGCCAGGGCCTCCGCCCGAGCCTCCGCTGACTCCGGCGTCGGGGTCCGGCATCACGCTGGGATCGTGCCACTCGTAGGCGCCCACATCCACCGCGCTGCCCTGCGGCCTGGGGATGCCTTCGATGTCGTGGCTCGGAGCATGATCGCTCGTGCCCTGGTCGATGGCTGGAGAGTCGTCGAGCAGGTGGACGTCGTAGGCAGCGGGGTCGACGAAGAGCTTCAACGGGTCGTCGATCAGCAGGTTGTGGTCCTCGGTGACTCCGCCCGCGTTGGCCAGCGCAGTGGTGAGGTTGTTCGCCACCAGGCAGTCCACCGGGGCGGTGCCATCCTTGTGATTCTCGATCTTTATCCACGGTGGCCCGGGATCGCTGGTGTTCGGGTCGAGCACCGTGTTGTTCACGATGCGCGAGTTGCGCGCTCCGTAGAGGCTGATGCCGTGCCAGTGATCGGTGATGATGACGTTGTTCTCGACCACCCAGTCCACGAACGTACCATCGAAGCAGCCGATGCCCTGCAGCGGTCCGCGCAGGGGCTGGTTCGGATCTTCGTAGTTGATGATCACGTTTCCGCGCAGAACCATGCCGGTGACCTCGCCGGTGCCGACGCCGCCAGGTCCGCTGGACCAGGACTGGAAGCCATCGTCGTGGTTGTCGTTCACGTCGTAGCAGTTCTTGACGAGGTTGTACTGAAACGTGCTGTGATCGCCCAGGCCGCGCATGCCATCGCCAGAGAACGAGTCGACGACGTTGTCCTCCACGAGCGAGTCGCTGGCTCCCACGCTGATGCCGAAGTTGACGTTCTTCAGTCGGTTGCCGCGGATGGTGATGTTCGACCCGTCAGCGCCGATGCCATTGACCGCACGGGTGTCCCAGTCATTCGCCGTCCAGCTGGAGGCGTCGGCGACGGACTGGAGCTGGCAGTCTTCCACCGTGACGTCCGAGACCGGTCCGCTGTAGCCGTGGCTGTCCAGGTCGATCATCGTCGTGCGTTCGTAGGTCGGCGCGTAGTCGGGGCTCAGCGAGAGTCCACGCACCACCCAGTTCTTTGCCGAGCGGATCAGCAGCGAGGCCAGCTGGGGCGAGGCGCCAGGTGCTGCCGCGATGGTGATGTCACTGGCATTGTAGTAGCCAGTGATCTCGACAGCCCCGTGGTAGCCGCTCAGGAGCCAGATGGTGTCGCCCGCCTGGATCGGTGCGCCGGGGTTCTTCGGCTCTAGTCGAGAACCCGTGTCGTAGGGCAGCGTGTCCCAGTTCTGGCTGGCGATCAGATCCGCCTCGACCACCTCCTGGAGCGTGCGCCACGGGTTGCCTTGAGAGCCGTCTCCGCTGGGGCTGCCGTTGACCGGGTCGACGTAGAAGTCGGTCGCGAAAGCAGCGCTGCCAAAGCTCAGGACGCAGCCCAAGCTCGCCACGCCTACCCAAACTCGCCTTGCCATGGAGCGATCCTACAGTCCGGCGAGGTGCCCGACCCAGCTGGATCGTGCCTTTCTTGAGTGCCAAGAACTTGAATAGTTTCAATTATATAGCGTGCAATGGTGGCTTCGCGCCGTCCCCATCGAGAGGTTGGGACCCAGCTTCCTGGGGTGAGGTCGGGCTGGCGCGCCGACGTTCACCAAGGTTCAGGCTCCCCGCGTCGCTTCGGCGAGCGGCCTCCTCGAGCCCTCGCGCTATGCTGCGCCATGCTCTTCTCAAGCCTCGGGATCCTCGCGCTCGGCTTCGCCCTCCTCGCGCTGAGTTCGGTCAGGTTGCGTCCCGCGCCCCAGCCCCTGCCCGGGAGCATTGCCGTGCGGCATCGGGTTCCGGCGCTTGGACTCGCTCTGGTGCTTGGCGCGGGTCTGGCCGCCGCGGGGTGCTCGAAGCCGGAGCCGCCGACGCTCACGCCCAAGAAGGGGACGATTCGAGCCGTCGGCCCGACCGGGGTCACCCTTCGCCTCGAGTTCGACGCCTACAACCCCAACGGCTTCGCTCTCAGCGTGCAGTCGGTGAAGGCCAAGGCGACCTTCGATGACAGCATCAGGCTGCAAGAGGTGACCTCGCCGACCGCGATCTCACTGCCAGCCAAGGCGACCAGCCCGCTGACCGCGGACGTGACGGTACCGTTCGACAGTCTGCCGGCGCTGATGACGCTCGCCACGAGCAAGACCGAGGTGCCCTATGTGATCGAGGGTACCGTCGCCGTCGGGGGCAAGGATCTGAACGTCAATCTGCCGTTCACGCTGAAGGGCAAGGTCACCAGGCAAGAGCTGGTCACCGCGGGGATGAACAGCATCCCGAACCTGCCTGGGTTGAAGGGGTTGATCCCCGGCCAATGAACGCGAGGGCGGAAGCAGTGCGGTACACGGAGAGCGCCCCGCGCCTGGCGTACCAGCTGCGGGGCGAGGGCAGCGCGGGCGCGCCCGTGCTGTTGATCATGGGCTTCGGCATGCCCGGGAGCATGTGGGAGCCCCAGCTCGAAGGCCTCAGCCACGCTCATCCGGTGGCCTGCTACGACAACCGCGGGATCGGCGACAGCGAGGCGCTGCGCGGCAGAATTTCCATGCGGGAACTTGCCGCGGACGCCGAGCGGGTGCTGGATGCCCTGGGCTGGGAGCGCGCCCACGTGGTCGGCGTCTCGATGGGTGGCATGGTGGCGCAGCATCTGGCGCTGGCGGTGCCGAGGCGGCTGATCAGCCTGAGCCTGATCGCGACCCACGCGGGTGGACCCTTCGGCCTGGTGCCGCGCCTCGAAGGGCTGCGACTGTTCGCCAAGGCGAACCTGTTGCCCGTCGAGCGGCGCCCCGCGGCGCTCGTGGAGCTGCTCTATCCACCAGAGTTCCGCGCCAGCGTGCGCCTCGAAGTGCTGTCGGAGCGCATGAACGGCGGGCTCGAGCGCCGCGCGCACCCGAGGACGCTCAGGGCGCAGCTCCTGGCGATCCTGCGCCACGACACGCGGCGGCGCTTGCGCGGTATCCAGGTGCCGAGTCTCGTGATCAAGCCGGAGCGCGACCTGCTGGTGAGGCCCAGACACAGCGATCTCCTCGCGGCTCGAATCCCCAGGGCAAGGAAGCTCGACCTTCCGGACGGGGGACATGGAGCGGTCTTTCAGTGCGCAGACCGTGTCAACGCAGCGTTGCTCGCGCACTTCGCTGCTGCCGAGCAGGGGGAGCAGGAGTGAGCCCAGGCGACGGTGAGGGAACCACCCACCCGATGTCGAACGAGACCAGACTCGCAGACCGCGACCAGCGACTCATGGCTGCGATCACCGATGGCCTGCTGCTGATCGTCTCCGTTGCGGCTGGTCTCGCCATCGCGTCGCAGTTCATGGAGCTCGACCTGGCTGATCCGGACGCTGGCGTGCGCCTGCAGATCGCGGCGCTCGTCTCTTCGGTGCCGATGAACGTCATCCAGTGGTACCTGGTCGCCAAGAGCGGTCAGACGATCGGCAAGAAGATGCAGCGCATTCGCATCGTCCGCATGGACGGACAGCCCGTCGGCTTCGTTCACGGCGTCGCGCTGCGGAGCTGGGTGCTGGGCGCGGTGCGCTTCATCGTCACCTGCATGCCGATTCTGGATTGCCTGTATATTTTCCGTGAGGATAGGCGGTGCATCCACGATCTGATCGCCGACACTCAGGTGATCGCGTTGCCTCCGCTGGAACCTCGGGCAGACGAAGCGCGCCCGAGCTAGAGGCGGCGCTGTGCTGACTTGTTCGGCGAATCATGGATTCGCCTCACCAGAGGCGGCGCACCAGCTCGCGACGGGGATGGCGCTGTCTCACCCCCGAACGACCCGCCTGCGCCCTCTGGCTCGAGAACCGGCTCAGGCTTCCGCGCTGATGTCCGCTGGAAGCGCCCGCGCCCTCGGCTGCTTCTTGTGGGCTGCCAGATCGAGCGGAGAAGTGTCCCCGGCGAGGATCGCCACGCGCACCGCCTGGTGGGGGAACTGCGCGTCGCCGGTCAACGCCTCGACGACCTCGCTGGTCTTGGCGGAGCCGCTGTTGCTGATCTCGATTGTGACGAGGATGGGCAGCACATCGCCGACGAAGCCCGCCTGATCGAGCGCGGCGAACGCCCGTTCGTCACCGACGCTCAGGGCCTTCACCAGCTTGCGCACGTCGACCTTCTTGCCGACGCCCTTGATGGTGCGCAGCACGACCCGGCTCTCGCAGGCGTTGAACTCGTTGATGCGTTCGCGCAAGCCCTCCAGACCGCCGAGCTGCGTCAGCGCAGAGCGCGCCAGGGCGATCACGTAGCTCCCCGCGGTGATGATGCGGGAGAGGCCCGGGTCGTTTGGCCCCAGCTTGGCCACGCCGCTGAAGCGCATCCCACCGCCGGCGGCGGCGTTCAGGCGTGCGAGCATGGGTTCGCTCTCGGGTGCATCGATCAGCTTGATGTCGATGAACTCATCCAGCGTGGGCACGCCGAGGCTGAGCGCCGGACCGTACGAGAGCTCTGGCTTGGGGTTGAAGCCAGCGGAGTACGACACACGCAGCCCGGCGCGCTTCAAGACGCGGGCGAGCTCTCGGCCCATGTCCAGGTGACCGAGCAAGGCCGCCGGACCCGTCTTGCTGAAGCGCAGTCGAAAGCGCTCCGCGGGGCCGCCGGCGCGCTCGGGCCGGAACGCCTCGGGGTTCTGGCGTCGCCGCTTGGCCTCGGCGCGCGCCTCCTCGATCATCGGTAGCCGGGCGCGTTGTCCGGGCTCCGTGGCGCCCATCTTCGTCAGGAAACCAATGCGTTCGCTGCGCATCTTGCCCATGTCGCAGGCGACGCCGCAGTCGTAGCACACCAGGCGCCGCTGGTCGGTCGCCGCCTCTTGCACGTTGGTGTGATGCACGAACATGCCGACGGCTTTTCCGCACGGAGGGCTCAGGCGACTCCTGAGCGCCTTGCGGTACTCCCTGGCGAGGAAGCCTTCCTCGAGGCCCACGTCGATGTGGTCCCAGGGCAAGCGCGCGGTCACCGGGATCGTGCCCAGGTATTTCTGGGTGTCGACGCCGAAGTGCTCGAAGGCCTCTTGCCAGACCTCCATCTTCAGGTGGCTGTCCCAGCTGTCGAAGTGGGCGCCGTTCAGGTACGCGCGCTCGATCGCGTCCGCGAGGCTGCGGTCGCCGCGCGCCAGCACTCCCTCGAGCGCGCTGGCGACGGAGTAGTGCACGCGCAGGCCCAGCTGCTTGTCCTGCTTGGCGGCTTGCTTGAGTAGCTGCTGCTTGCGCGCCACCTCATCCAGCGGATCCATCGCGCACCACTGGAAGGGCGTGTGGGGCTTGGGTACGTGAGTCGAGACGCTGACCGTCACCTTCGCCCTGCCTCGCGCATAGCGTCTCCCTACGGAAAGAGCGTTGAGGCCGACCTGGACGATGCCCTCGACGTCCTCGTCCTCCTCCGTCGGCAATCCGATCATGAAGTAGAGCTTCATCTTGTCGAAGCCCTTGGAGAAGGTGCGCTCGGCGGTCTCGAGGAGCTGCGCCTCGGTGACGTTCTTGTTCACCACGTCCCGCATGCGCTGGGTGCCGGCTTCCGGCGCGAAGGTCAGGCCGCTGGCGCGCACCTTGCGCATGTCGTCGAGGAGATCGTCCGCCAGGCCGTAGGCGCGCAGTGACGCCACTCCAAGGCTAACGCGCTCTGGCGCCGTCTTCTCCACCAGCTGCTTGATCAGCGGGCTGATGCACGAGACGTCGGCGGTCGACAGGGCCGTCAGGCTCACTTCGTCTTGCCCGCTCTTCTCCAGCGCCGTCAGCACCGTGTCGATCACCTCTTGCGGATCACGCTCGCGCACCGGGCGATAGATCATACCCGCCTGACAGAAGCGGCAGCCCTCGGTGCAGCCTCGCGCCACCTCGATGCTCATGCGATCGAAGATGGCCTCGGGGCCGCCGACAGGACCTTCCGCGGGGAAAGGATAATCGGCGAGGCTCTTGACCAGCCTGCGCTCGACGGGGAACGGCAGGTCAGCGGAGACAGGGCCGCTCACGACGTGAAAGCCGGTCTCCTCCTGGAGCTCCGTTGCGTAGAGGCTCGGAACGTAGACGCCCGGTAGCTTTGCCAGCGCCTGCAGCCGCTCGTCCCGTGACAGGCCGCGGCGCTTGCTCTCGACCCAGAGCAAGGCGAGCTCCGTGGTGACCTCCTCGCCGTCTCCGATCACCACGGCGTCGACGAACGGCGCTACGGGCTCCATGTGGGTCGCCACGGGTCCGCCGACGACGATCAGCGGATCGGCGTCGCTGCGATTCGCCGAGCGCAGGGGAATGCCGCCGAGATCGAGCATGCGCAGCATGTTCGTGTAGGTCAGCTCGAACTGCAGGCTGAAGCCAACCACGTCGAAGTCGCAGAGTGGTCGCGCGCTCTCGAGGCTCACCAGGAGCTGACCGTGGTCGAGCAGCTTCTGCTCCAAGTCGACCCACGGCGCGTAGCAGCGCTCAGCCAGCGTGCGCGGGTTGTCGTTCAGGATCTTGTACAGGATGCGAAAGCCCAGGTGGCTCATCCCGATGTCGTAGATCTCGGGGAAGGCGAGACATACCTTCGCGTCCACCTCGCTCCAGTCTCGTTTCCGCGTGCCGTGCTCCGCGCCGGTGTAGCGATTGGGCTTCTCCACCTGGTGGAGGAACGCGGCGTACGGATGATCGAAGAGCTGCATGGGAAATTCTCGTGGTGGCTCGCTTCCGGCAACGTCGCCGGAGCCTGATCGTTCGGGGGTGAGGCGCGCTGGTTCTGACGACACCGACCCAAAGAGGCGTGACACAGGGGAACGGCGTCCCTACCGCGCAACCCTGCGTGAAGCGACTGCCAAACGTGACGCGGCGGAAGGTTTGAACACTCGAGCCCTCAAGTCAAACTCCCGACCTTCCCGCCAGGCGAGCTGTTCAGCGAAACGTAGCCGGACCACCGAACCCAGACGCTCGCCCAGAGCTGCGGAGTGAGGGTCGCTATTTCTTCGTCGGGTCGACCTCGGACATCAACATCGTCCCGCCGAACTTGCGGTCGCTCGCCGGGGTGGGCGCGGCGGGAGCGGGTGTGGGCATCGGCTGCGGCGAGGCTGCGGTGGGCTGGAAGCTCGCGGGGGGCTCCTGCGGAGGCGGAGGTGGTCCCGGTGGGGCGCTCGCCGTCGGAGCACCGAAGCCGGGGGGGGGAGCGCCGTATGCGTTCGAGGAGACCGCGGCGGACGGCGGAGGCGCTCCGGGCGAGGGAGCGGTGGGTACGGCGCTGCTCGGGTTGCCCTCGGGCTGGTACATCTGGCCGCTGTAGGCGGGAGCAGCGGGAGCGGCGGCTGGCCGCTTGCTCCGGGTGACGATGCCGCCGACGAGTCCCCCTGCGCCCAGCATGAAGAACAGGCCGCTGCCTGCCCAGCTGATGGTGCGGATAGTGGAGTACGTCTTGTATTTTCTGTACGGAATATCGGCCAGCGACGAGCCGTAGCCCACGTAGCTGTTGATGATGGTGTAGGCGCGATAGGCCTTGCCTGCCTGCCAGTGGAAGAAGCCTCCCACCACGCCCAGCAGGAGTGAGAGCACGATCGCTGCGCCACCGCCGAGCATCAGAAGCAGCGGGAGCTTGCTGGCTTTTGGGGGCGAGGCCGAGGGTGCTGGCATGGGAGGCTGCATCCCGCGCAGAGTAGCCGTCTCCGCTGCTGGACGGCAGCCTCGAAGTTCAGGCGCGCGCGCTGGTGTCGGCGCGGAGCACGCCTCGCGCGGACTCGCCTCGCCGACTGAACAGCGCCCGAGCTGCAGGGGCCACCAGGTGCTGCACCGCAGCTCGGGCGACGGCTCGCCCACGAGCCTCCGAGAGCACGCCCAGGGTCTCCGCGGGGCTCTGCGCATCCGCGTCGGCACGCACGAGCCGCGCCTCGTCGCCCAGCGCGGTGGTGACCGTTCGATCCAGGTACTCCCGCGCGGAGCGCTCGAGCTCGGGGTGCAGGTCGAGCAGCCACGCGACGCTGCGCCAGGCCAGCGCGGCGTGCCGGGTCTCGTCTTCCGCCACCCGACGCAGCTCGGCGGCGAGCGCCGGATCGGCGACGAGCAACGAGGCCTCCAGCATGCGCGCGGCGGCGATGGTCTCCCCGACGCAACCCTCCGCCAGGGTCGTCTCCAGGATCGCACGCGGAGAGGCCTGTTCCAGCGCCCCCGTGACGTCCAGTGGACCCGGCTGACGCGGGGCTCCCAGGTGGGCTGCGATCGCGAAGGCCAGCTTCGCGTGACGCAGCTCGTCAGCGAGAGCTTCGTGGGACCCTCGGAGCAGGTCTGCTGGCGCGCCCAGGCTCATCAGCTGCAGAGTGAAGCGGGCGAACGCCGCCACCGAAGCGTGCTCCATGGCTGCCATCTGGAGGTAGTGGTGTTGCGCCGCTTCGCGAGCGTCGTCGGTGACGACGACGTCTGCGAGGCTCGCGCAGCGGTCGTCCTGGCTCCAGTTCGAACCGGCATGAAGTGGTGCCGTGCGGATATGACCTTCGACGTAGAATGGGCGCCCCTCGACGCAGGTGTCCAGCCCACAGCTCCGACGTGTGCCGTCATACAGGCACTGTTCGCCGCTCTTGCAGTCGGCGTTGGTCGTGCAACCGTCCTCGCTGGTCACGCAGGAGTAGCCGTGCCCGCCGCACTCCGTGGTGTGGATCGCGCACACACTGCCCGGGCAGTCGGCGTCGGACTGGCAACCCAGGGCCGAGACACAGGCCGATACTCCGCCGCTCCCGCACTCGCAGAGCTGCGACTCTCCGCAGTCAGCGTCGGTGCTGCACGCATAGCGGCAGTAGCAGATCTGCCCAGCGACGCAGTAGCCGTTGGGCGACGCCGTGCAGTCGGAGTCAGTCGTGCACTCCGCTGGATCGAAGCCGCTCGTGCACTCCACACCCGCGCGCGGCAGCGCGAGCTGGCAGGCCACCGCCTGCGGACGGTGCTTCAGCCCGTTGTCACAGGTCGCGAAGCCCTGATCGGGCTGACCCGTGTCGGTGCACTCGAAGCTCGACTCCGGACTGGTGCTGGCACCGCACCCTAACCCCCAACCCAGGGAGAGCAGGAAGGTCGTGGAGAGAGCCGTGATGGGTAGCTTGAGCTGCATGACCTCGCCCTGGAGCAAGCGCCGTGCCCCGCGGCTCGCTCCGGACCTGAGCCCTCGTCGGGCTGGAAAACCCGCACTCCAGCAACGTCCCCGGCGGCCTGGGCGGGCTCGCCTCGGGGCGGAGTGTGACGAGTCGTGCGGGTCGTGCCGGAGTGTGCCACGCGAGGGGGCGTTTCTTCGGCGGGCCCGCTGCCGGATGCACTATGCAAGGGTATGCAGATTTCGGGGCGGCACGCGCTGGTAACGGGGGCATCGTCGGGCATCGGCGAGACGCTAGCGATCGAACTCGCCGCGCGGGGCGCGAAGGTCAGCGTGGCCGCGCGTCGCGTCGAGAAGCTCGAGGGGGTGGTGGAGGTGATTCGTCGCGCGGGGGGGGAGGCAAACGCAATCCGTGCGGATCTGTCGTTGCCGGGCTCCGGCTTGGAGCTGGCGCGACGCGTGAGGGATGACTTCGGCCATGTGGATATCCTGGTGAACAACGCTGGTGTGAGCGGTGGCGTGAACCAGTTCCTCGAGAAAAGCCCTGCGGAAATTCGTGAGTGCGTCGAGGTGAATTTCGCTCAACCCATGGCGCTGACTCACCAGCTGATGCCCGGCATGGTGGAGCGAGGACACGGCTGCTTGGTGTCAATCGCCACCGCCTCGGTGTTCTTTCCGACGAACCTCGCGTCGGTCTACATCGCCACCAAGCGAGCGCTGGCGAGCATCGACGAGATCTTGCGCATCGAGCTCGCCGGGAGTGGCGTTCACGTGCTCACGGTGTACCCAGGCCCGGTGGACACGCCGATGTTGACCAAGCTGATGGCGACGGATCACCGCGCGGCCGCGGTGCTCGGTCCCTTCAAGGGCACCACCGCGAAGCTGGCGAAGCTCACCGCCAGGGCGATCGAGCGGGAGCGCGAGAGCGTGGTGTATCCGGCTCAGTTCAGTGTGGGGCGCTGGGTATCTCCGATCATGGGGACGCTGATGGCGAGGCTCTCGGCGCCCCTCGGCCTGAACCGCTAGCGAGGGCCGACCTTCGAGGGTGACACCCTGCCGTCAGGGCAGCGAGCGGCCTCGAGCGATTGTTTCGCGCGTGGTTTTTAACGGCGCAGATCCCCTCGGCGTGTTCCGTATTACTCATTACGTGCTCAGGTTCGGGCACCGGGAACATGGTAGGTTTGTGGGATGATCAGACGACTCCGGATGCGCGGTGAGCAAGACCTCCTGATTCGCACGAGCTCTGGGCTCATCACAGGTGTCTGCCTGAGCCTGTTCCTGGTCAGCGCCTGCACCATCGAGTCTGGGCGCAGGAGTCAGCAGGCCGCCAATCCTCCGCCGGGACAGTACGCCGTGCCAGCCCAGGCGCCGCCTCCCGCAGCGCCACCGCCGGTGCAGGCTCCGCCGCCGGCGGCGCCGCTTGGCTTCAACCTACCGTTGCCCCCCAACATCGCGGACCTGCCGCTGCCTCAGGGCTGGACCATGGTCAACGGCATCCCGGTGCCCGTCGTGCCTGGTCTCACTCCCGGCCAGCCGGCTCCGCAGCCAGGTCAGCCTCCCTCCGCACAGGCGCTCTCCTCGTGTGGTTCCGTCAACGTCAGCGGCTCGCCGATCCTGCTCGACTGCATGACTCCGCAGTACGGCCTGGTGCCCACCGCATCCAAGGCGCTGGTGAACCGCAAACGCTTCGACGCGGGTGCGAACTACGTCGGGGCGGAGCCCCTGCCGACTGGCGTCGATCATCGTTCCGCGGGGAAAGAAGGCCCGGTGCGCGACCAAGGTCCGGTCGGCGCGTGCACCGCCTTCAGCCTGGCTGCCGCCGTGGATCACGCCATCGCTCAGGCTGGCAGCTCCCCGGGGAACGTCTCCGTGATGCAGATCTGGGGCCGCTACCACTACCCCTCGATGCAGTCCGCCGCGGACGCGAACCGCAACCAGCCGCTCAGCGTCGAGCCGAGCTGGCGCTACAACGCCAAGACCGCGTGCTCCTGGTACAGCGGGGGCTACTGCGACTGTGGCTCGATCACGGGGACGTCCTGCAACCAGCCGGTGGACAGCGCGAAGCTGTCCAGCATGGACAAGGCAGCGAACGTACGGGTGACGAACATCACCGAGATCAACGTGATGGATCCAGCGGAGCTCAAGGGCGCGCTCGCCAAGGGTCAGAACGTCTGGTTCGCGATGTACGTGGATAGCCGCTTCCAGGACGTGCGCGGGAAGAACGCGATCATCCCCGACGGTGATTTCCGGGCGAGTCGCTCGGGGCACGCGATGGTGATCGCGGGCTACAAGACCCAGGCCAACGGCACCTACTACCTGCTGCACAACTCCTGGGGCAGCAACTGGGGTGACGGCGGCTACGCCTGGATCCTGGAGAAGACGCTGCTCACCAACATGAAGTACGGCTACCTCGTCGACATCTCGACCAGCACGCCATCGCAGCCGGACAAGCCAAACAAGCCTGGCGAGCCGACCCCGCCAGCGCAGAACCCGGGACAGTGTCCCCCTGGGCTGGTGCCCGACAGTGGTGTTCCGCTCTGCCTGCCGCCGTGTCCAGACGGGAGTCCCCGTCACTTCAACACCTGTCCCTCACCCCAGGCGAACACCGGATGCGGTCCCGGTGAGGTGAACATCTTTGGCTTCTGTGTGACCTCTCCCGTCGCTGGCGTGGGCTCGGACTCCGCGACGGGCGTGAAGTACACCTGCGGTGCGGGCGGCTGTACGTACGCAGTTCCCTACGGAGTCGGTGGTTGTCGCTCGGCGCTTTGCACCCGCTCCTGTCCGTCGCCGAAGTACGTGCTGACCGCCGGTACCAATGGCCTCGGCTGCTCGGAGTGATCGGAACGGGACTGGAACGGGGTTATAGCGGCGTTTCGCCTCGCGTCAGACCGCTCACCGCGCCCGGTGTCGGTCCTCGCCGACTCGGAGCGGGACCGGATTGCGCGCGACTAGATTCTTTTTTCCACACCGCAATACGACCTCCCCAGAGCTCTCCCCAGCGCGCCAGCACGGGAGGCTGGGGTTACCTGAGTCTCGGACTTGTGTCAGAGTAGCGTCCGCTCGGGAGTCGACGAGGAACCACCCTCGCCCCTGAGCGGAGGAGAGGGCATGAGGGACATGCGGTGGCTGGCGCTGGCTCCACTGCTGTGGGCCATTGGCTGCGGCGGTAGCAGCGAGGAGACGCCCGGCTTGGTCGCGGCTGCCGGCAGCGGCGGTGTGTCGAGCAGCGGTGGCGCGGCTGGGGATCGAGGCGCTGGCGGAGACTCCAGCGGTGGATCTGGGGGTGAGAGCGGGAGCTCGCAGGGAGGCAGCTCCCAGGCGGGCAGCTCCCCGGGAGGCGCCGCTGGGGCTGCCACCGGCGGATCCGATCAGGGAGGCAGCGCAGGCACCGCCGGAGAGCCCAGCGTCCCCCCGTTCCCTGCGGTAACGGACTTCGCTGCCAAGGGCTCCTTCCCGACCACCAGCAAGGGCGAGGGGCCGAGCTGCACCATCTTTCGTCCCCAGGTGCTAGGGGAGGCGGGCCGCAAACACCCGATCATCCTCTGGGGAAACGGCACCACCGCCGCGCCGCCCATCTACGCCGGGGTGCTGACCCACTGGGCTTCTCATGGCTTCGTGGTCGCCGCGGCGAACACCTCGAACGCCGGCACCGGTGAGGAGATGCTAGCCTGTCTGGACTACCTGACGGATCAAGACGCGAAGAGCGGGAGCGTCTATCAAGGCAAGCTGGATCTGACTCGAGTGGGCACCAGCGGGCACTCTCAGGGAGGTGGTGGAAGCATCATGGCTGGCGCCGATCCGCGCGTGAGCGTCACCGCGCCGCTCGAACCCTACGTCACCGGGCTGGGACACGACGCCGACTCTCAGAAGCACCAGCACGGGCCAATGTTTCTGATGAGCGGTGGGGCCGACGTGATCGCGCCTCGCCCCATCCAGCAGCAGCCGATCTTCGACAACACCAACGCCGACGTCTTCTGGGGCACGCTCAAGAGCGCGGATCACCTGATCGCGGCGGTGGGAGACATCAGCGACTTCCGCGGTCCGGCGACGGCCTGGCTACGCCTGCACCTGATGGACGACGAGAGCGCGCGCCCGATCTTCTACGGCGCGGGCTGCTCGCTCTGCCTCAGCCCTGGCTGGACCGTGGAGAAGAAGGGGATCCAGTGAGCGGGCGGCGTCGGCGCCGGGCAGCGACGCAGACCAGCCCGAGCCCCAGCACGAGCCAGGAAAGGCTGGACGCCTCTCCGGCGCCGGTGGTGCTGCAAGCGCCGCAACCCGAAGGCTTCGGCTCGGCCGGGGGCGCGCTGCTGCTCTCTCCCTTGCACCACACTTCGTGCCACACGGAAGCGCCACCCGCCTGGCAGCTCTTCTTGTAGCCCTCTTCCCCCAGCGCCTCGCACTTGTGCGGTTCCGCGTGGTAAGTCTCACATTGCTTGCAGTCGGTCTTGCCCTTGGCCTGCTCTGACTCCACGCTGCAGTCGGCCTCTGGTTCTACCGGCGCCAGATCCGCCCAGGCGAGAGACGACGCGCTCAGCGTCAGACCAAAGACCAGGCTCGCGGTTGCGGTGCGGAACGCAGACATGTCTCTCAGCATACGGCATATTACGCCGCGTCGAGACTGGATCTGCTCCGCTACTCCGCGACCTTCGCGGCGCTCGACGACGGGGGCGCCAGCGCAGACGCCCCCAGGGCGTCGATGGCCCAGAACACCGCCTCGGGCGTTGCGGGGCTCTTCAGGGGCACGCCGCGCCGCTGCCCCGCCGGCGTGGCAAAGCTCGCGACCGCCTGCCGCAGCGCCTCACGGGCGCTGATCGCGAGCATGAACGGCGGCTCCCCGACCGCCTTCGAGCCGTAGATCACCCCAGGCTCTTCCGCGCGCTCCAAGAGCTCGACGTGGAACTCCTCGGGGCACTCGCCGAGGCTCGGCAGCTTGTAGGTCGAGGCGTTGATCGTCCCCAAGCGGCCATCTGGAGCCCACCATAGCTCTTCCTGGGTGAGCCAGCCGAGGCCCTGGATGAAGCCCCCCTCGACCTGTCCGCGATCGACCAGCGGGGAGAGCGAGCTGCCGACATCGTGAAGAATATCCGTGCGCAAAATACGATACATGCCCGTGAAGCCGTCGACTTCCACCTCCGTGACGGCGGCTCCATAGGCGAAGTAGTGAAACGGCTTGCCGCGGCCCTTGATGCGATCGTAGTGGATCTCGGGCGTGCGGTAGAACCCGGTCGACGACAGCTGGATGCGATCGAGGTAGGCGCGCTCGACCACCTGGGCGAAGGTCAGGCCGTGGCCTTCCGAGTCGGCGCCCCGCGCCTGGATTCGACCTTCCTCGATCACGAGGTCACCTGGATCTTGACCCAGCAACCGGCCAGCTACCTCGAGCAGTCGCTCGCGCAGCGTCTCGCAAGCGTTGGCGACCGCGGCGCCGTTCAGGTCGGTGCCGCTCGACGCTGCGGTGGCCGAGGTGTTTGGCACCTTGTCCGTGCGCGTCGGCATGATGCGTACGCTGGCCAGCGGGATGCCGAGGGTGTGTGCTGCGACCTGGCGCATCTTGGTGTGCAGACCCTGACCCATCTCGGTCCCGCCGTGGTTCACCTGAACGCTGCCATCTCGATAGATGAGCACCAGCGCGCCGCCCTGATTGTAGTACTTGGCCGTGAAGGAGATCCCGAACTTGACCGGGGTGATGGCCAGGCCACGTTTCCGTGTGGTCTGATTGGCGTTGAACGCCTCGACCTCCCCGGAGCGCCGCTCGAAGGCGCTGGTTTCGAGCAGGCGATCCCAGATGCGCTGGATGCGTCCGGCGTCCTTGACCGGCTGTCCATAGTGCGTGGAGTCGCCGTCTCGATAGAAGTTGCGCTGACGGACCACGTGGGGGGGCAACGACAGGTGGCGGGCGACGGCGTCGAGCGCGTCCTCGATCATCACCATGCCCTGGGGCCCGCCGAAGCCGCGGAAGGCGGTGTGTGAGGTGGTGTGGGTCTTCGCGACGCGCCCCACGACGCGCAAGTTCGGGATGTTGTAGGCGTTGTCGCAGTGGAAGAGCGCGCGTCCGAGCACTGGAGCGGACAGATCGAGGCTGTAGCCGCCGTCGCTGGTCAGCTGTAGATCGAAGGCCAGGATCTTGCCTCGGGGATCGAAGCCGATGCGGTAGCGACCGAGGAACGGGTGCCGCTTGCCCGTGAGCATCATGTCTCGCGCGCGATCCAGGCGCGCACGCACCGGACGCCTCGTCAGGCGGGACCCCAGGGCGGCCACCGCCGCAAACACGTTGGCCTGCACCTCCTTGCCTCCGAAGGCTCCGCCCATTCGCAGGCTCTGGACCACGACGCGGTTCTTCTCCACGCCGAGCACCCGCGCGACGATCTCCTGGGTCTCCGTCGGGTGCTGCGTGGATGACTGGACCATCACCGAGTCGGCCTCGTCCAGGTACGCCAGCGCCGACTGAGTCTCCAGGTAGAAGTGCTCCTGTCCACCGACGAAGAACTCCCCTTGCAGCGTCTCGCACTGGGTGAACGTTCGCTCCACGTCCCCGCGCTCGATGCGCTCGGGTTCGGTGAGGTAGCTGTCGGCCGCCTCGGCCGCCTCGATGCCGATGATCGCCGGTAGCACCTCGTACTCCACGACGACCCGCTGCGCGGCCTGGATCGCCTGCTCTTGGCTCTCCGCCAGCACCCAGGCCACCGGTTGACCGTGGAATTCTACTTCCTCCGGGAACAGGGGCTCGTCCCGACGAGATGCGCCGGTGTTGTTCTCACCGATCACGTCAGCGGCTCCCAGGATCTTGACCACACCAGGCGCCGTCGCGGCGGAAGCGGCGTCGACCGTCAGCACCCTCGCGTGCGCATGGGGGGCCATCACGGGCCAGGCGTGCAAGAGCCCGGGAAAGCGCGTACACAGATCGTCGGTGTAGAGCGCCGCACCCGTGACGTGTCCCAGGGCGCTCTCGTGGGGGACGGATTTTCCTACGCTGCTCATCAGCCGACCTTTCTCGAGCTGGACTGCGCCGGGGAGTCCGGGGCGGTGTCGAACCAGAATTTCTCCAGCAGCTTGCTCAGCATGCGACGCCGGTAGTCGGCGCTCCCTCGCTGGTCCGTCATGGGGGTGAAGACGCCGTCGAGCGCCGGCAGCGCCAGCTCCAAGGCGGGACGACCCCAGCGCTGGCCAACGAGAGCCTGCTCCGCCGCGCTGGCGCGCACCGGGGTCGCTGCGACGCCGCCGTATGCCAGCCGGGCGCCGTCGATCACGCCGTCCCTGGTGCGTAGCGCGAAGCCGGCGGCCACCGTCGAGATGTCGTCGAACTCGCGCTTGGACACCTTGTAGAAGCGCGCGATTTCGGGCTGCGGCAGCGGTATCCGTACGGATTTGATGAGCTCGGAGGAGCCGCGCAGTGTCTCTCGGTAGCCGGTGAAGAAGTCGGCGAGCGCGACCCAGCGCTCTCCATCCTTGCTCGCCAGGCACACCTCGGCGTCCAGCGCCAGCAGCGCGGGCGGCGAGTCTCCGATGGGTGACGCCGTGCCCAGGTTGCCGCCGAGGGTCGCGCGCGCACGGATCAGCCGGGAGGAGAACAGCGGGAGCAGCTCACCGAGCAGCGGCACCTCTTCGCCGAGCTCTGCCTCCACGCGTCCCAGGTTCACGCCAGCGCCGATCTCCAGGTACTCCTCGCTGCGTCGAACCTGCTGTAGCTCCTCGATGCCCTCGAGGAGCAGCGCGCGCTCGAGGCGACGGTGGCGCTGGTTCAACTCCACCACGACGTCGGTGCCGCCCGCGACCAGCTGAGCGCCCGGGTATTCTGCGAGGTACTCCAGCGCCTCGCGGAGCCTCGTGGGGCGAAACAGGAAGCGCTCGCCCTCGTCAGCCTGGAAGCTGAGCTCCAGCTTCTCCACCGGGGGCGCGGGGGCCGAGAGACGCCGAGCGAACTCGTCTTGGCTCCCCGACTGGAGCACGGGCAGGCTCCGCCCGGCGTCGACTATGGGACGATAGCCCGTGCAGCGACACAGGTTGCCGCCGATGCTCTCCCGGTCGAACCCGGTCACCGCTCGATCCTTGCGGTAATACTCGGCGAACAGACTGACCACGAAGCCAGGCGTGCAGTAGCCGCACTGCGAGCCGGCGTGTTCGATCATGGCCTTCTGGACCTCGTGAGGTTCGAGGTCCAGTGCCCCTGCTGAGCCTGGTGCCCTCACCCCCTCGATCGTGATCACCTCACGACCAGCGACGGCGCCCATCAGGAGCAGGCAGCTGTTCACCGGGAGATAGCGCGAGCCATCGCCATCCTTCACCACCAGAGCGACGGCGCAAGCGCCGCACTCTCCTTCGGCGCAGCCCTCCTTGGTGCCGGTGTGACCCTGGTCACGCAGCCAGCCGAGCAGGGTGGTGTTTGGGTCGATGTCCCGGGCCACGACTTCGCGGCCGTTCAGCGTGAAATGGATGGTGTGCATGATCGAATCGTCGAGTGACTCGCAGGTCCTGCTTCCGCGGCGCAGACGCGAGGGCTCCTCGCAGGCGCGTTCACGAGAGCTGTACCTTGTATTCTCCGGGTGCGACTCGAGCAAGCGCGCGCAGCCGGGAGCCGCGCTCGCCCTGCGAGGGAGTCAATCGGTGGCGCTGAGCAGGCGCTCGACCTGGGCCTGATCGAGTCGCAAATGCGCCCCGATTTCGCCGCGTTTCGTGCCTCCTCCTCGCGCCACTGCGCGTAGCGCGATCAGCTCGGCGACCACGCTGACAGCGATCTCGTCGGGGGTCACCGCGCCGATGTCGAGGCCGACCGGCGTGAACACGCGCGACAGGTCCGGCAATTTTCCCTTGGCGCGGAGCCGCTGCAGCACCCGAGCGATCTTGCGCCGACTGCCGATCATGCCGAGGTACGCGTGGGGCAACGCGCCGAAGCAAGCGAGGGCCTCCTCGTCCAGCCGATGGTCGTGAGTGACGATCAGGAGCCAGTCGTGTGGCGAGGGTGCGAGCTCCTCGGCGGCCTCCCGCGGCTCCTTCAAGATGCGTTTGCACATGGGAAACCTCGCGGCGTCGTTGAACTCCTCGCGGGCGTCGACGATCACCGGGGCGAAGCCGACGCGAGCAGCGAGGGGGGCGGTTGCCTGGGCGACGTGGCCGGCGCCCAGCACGATCAGCCGAGGCGCGCCCTCGATGGCTTCCATGAACACCTCCATCCGACCCCCACAACACATGCCGAGGTCACGGATCAGATCCCAGCTCTTGGTGCGTCCGGGGCTGCCACTCAGGCAATCTTCGAGTTGCTCCAGCACGGCTTCTTCGATCGCTCCGCCTCCCACGGTGCCCACGCGGGAGCCGTCCCTGCGCAGCAACAGGCGCGCCCCCAGCACCTGTGGGGTCGAGCCGCTGGTTCGGGTGACGGTGGCCAGCGCACCCCGCTCGCCGCGCTCGAACAGCTCCAGCACGGCCTGCATCACCTCACGCATCGGGGCTTCCTTTCACGCGGACCAGCGCGGCGCAAGGCGAGCCGCGCGGGGCGTTGCCGTTGCTCACGGGTGTCGAGTCGTCCGTCGCGGAGCACACCTCCCCACCCTGGCTGGACCTCAGATCGACCTGGAGCTCGCGGGGGAGACCAGGGCCTCGAGCTGATCCGCGAGACGCTGGACCCCCGCGTCCTTGTGTACGAAGACACCGCCATCGGATGCTCGCAGCCAGATGCGTTCATCCGAGGTTCCGCTGTAGAAGACCGCCTGTGCGACGGCACCCGAGTCGAGCAACGTTTCCGCGACTTCGATTCCGTCGCCGTCTGGTAGCACGATGTCGAATACGCCACAGTCGTAAGGCCCGGTGCACCCAAGCGCGGCGGTCGCGGACGGCGCTTCGGTCACGCTGTAGCCCCTCCTGCTCAACTCACGCGAAATCGCCCGGCGAATCACAGGCTCGTCTTCGAGCAGCAGGACGCGGAGCATGAGGATCTATTTGCACTGGCCCTCATGCGACCGCAACCACAGAAGAGCCACACGACGTCACGCTCTCTGGTCTTCGCGCAGATGTTTCGTGCGCGTGAGTAGTCAGGTGGACTGGCGATTGGGGGCCAGGCTTTCTGGCTCGGTGGCCAGAGTTGGAGGGCCCCAGGGATCGCCGAGCACCGACGCTTGGTGGGCCCTCGATCGACGCTTGGCAGCGGGCTCAAGGTTTGCCTCGTCCGGCCGTATGCCAGGCTCTGGAGGAATGCGTGGTTTCTCGTCTCCCTCCTGACGGCCCCACCACACCGTTTCCTGGCTAGGTTTCTCCCAAGCAAGCGAATACCCTCTCGAAGTTGAGGGGGCCCGCGAGGCGCGTAGCGCTTTGTCACCCCTGGGGGTGATACTTGACCCACCCCATCGGGGAGCCGCGGTCGAAGCGGACCCCGCTCGAACCTGAATTTGCCATGCGGATAGCTCTGGCCACACGAGACCAAGACCTGATCGAGCAGATCAGCGCCATGGCGCAGCGTTGTGGTGCAGAGGTGGATGGCTCGGTGGGCCCGCTACGCCTGCTCTCCTCCAGAGACTACGACGCGCGACTGATCGAGTGTCGCCTGCTCGATGCACGTCAAGAGCCAAGTCTCGGAGGGGTGGAGCTCGGGCCTGACGACTGGCTTCTGCTGCTCCGGGAGAGCTTGCCCGACGGGGGTGTCGGGATGCGCTTGTATGTCGTTCCGACTCATCGGCGGGGCGAGCTGCTCGACCGGATCGAGGAGGTGCTCCCTCGTCGAGCGTGGATTCGCGACGCCGCGGAACAGATCCTCGGGGACACCCCTGCCATCCGTCGGGTCGAGGAGCAGATCCGCCGCGTTGCACGTTTCCGTGATATTTCAGTGCTCGTGCTCGGGGAGACGGGTACGGGCAAGGAGCTCGTCGCCGAGGCGGTGCACCAGCTGGCCAGCGGTGACCGCGACCCGTTCGTGGCCATCAACTGTGCTGCGATCCCCGCGGAACTGTTCGAGAGCGAACTCTTCGGCCACGAGGCAGGCGCCTACACGGGCGCCCGCGGTGCTCGGGTCGGGTTGCTCGAGGCGGCGGGGTCGGGAACCGTGTTCCTCGACGAGGTGGGCGAGATGCCGATGCAGCTCCAGCCCAAGCTGCTGCGGGCCCTGGAGACGCGCGAGTTTCGACGCATCGGAGCGAACACCAGTGTACCGCTCAAGGCGCGCGTGATCAGCGCGACGAACCGCGGCTTCGGTGACGACGACTCGTCGCTACGCCTCGACCTGCAGTTTCGACTGGCTGGGTTCACCATCGTCTTGCCCCCGCTCCGGGAGCGCCTGGAGGACATCGAGGTGCTCGCTCGACACTTCGTCGAGAGCTTCGCGGAGCGCCAGGGGATCCACGGCTGTGGCATCAACTCCGAGGCGCTCGCGGCGCTGCGCGACCACTCGTGGCCCGGAAACGTGCGCGAGCTGCGGTCGACCCTGGATCACGCGGCGATCCTGTGTGGTGGCACGCTGATCGACGCGAGCACCGTCCGCTCCGCGATGAACCAGCTCCAGCGCTACGCGCCAGGGCAGCAGCAACCCAGTGAAGAGAGACCCTCGCGTCGGTCGAGCGTCGCTCCGCCGAACCTGTTGAGTGGTGAGCGCGTGCGGGGTCTGCTGTCGGAGAACTCGGGGCTGCGCGACATCGAGCGCGACCTGATCCTCTCGGCGTTCGAGGAATCTGGGCGGAACCTGAGCAAGACGTCCAGGTTGCTCGGATTGCCGCGCACCACCCTGCGCGCGAAGCTGAGACGCTACGGGGCGCTGTAGCGACGGCCGTTCGCGTGGCAGACTCAGCGCCCCATGAACTCCCCAGGTGCCAAGCCCTCAAAGCCATCACCCTCGAGCTGGACGCCGAGCTCCTGGCGGGCTTTCCCCAGGGCCCAGAGCATCCCCTACGAGCACCCCGAGCAGCTCGATGGGGTGGTCGACGCGTTGACCCGGCTGCCTCCGCTGGTGACGCCCTGGGAGATAGAGCGTCTCAAGCGCGAGATCGCGGACGCGCAGGCCGGGAGGCGCTTCCTGCTCCAGGGTGGTGACTGCGCGGAGACCTTTGATGATTGCCGTGCGGATATTATCACCAACCGGCTCAAGATCCTGCTCCAGATGTCGGTGGTGTTGATCCAGGCTGGCAAGCGTCCGGTGGTACGCGTTGGACGCTTCGCGGGGCAGTATGCAAAGCCCCGCTCGAGGCCTCAGGAGGAACGCGACGGGCAACGGTTGCCGAGCTATTTCGGGGATCTCGTGAACCGCCCGGGCTTCGACCCCGACTCTCGCCGTGCGGATCCGAAGCTGCTGGTGGAGGCGTACTGGC
>JAGQIY010000051.1 GCA_020430865.1 Myxococcales bacterium | reverse complement strand
TGGCGCGGCGACCGCCGGCACGGGCTCGGCTGGACCGAACGCGTCATCCATCACCGGCGCGCCAAACGGGGGCGCGGCAGGGCGCACGAAGGTTGGCGTGGGCGCGGCCGCAGGCGCAGCCTGAGCCGCTGCCGCGGCGCGTGCGGCCTGAGCCGCTTCACGCTCCTGAGCGCGCTCTTCCTCGTCGCGCGGAGCGAGCGCGGGCTGGGCGATGCTCACCGGCTCACACTGACTCTCCAGATCTTGCAGGGTCGCCACGTGCGCGTCCACGACGGAGCTGGCGAGCTGGCCCTTGCGGAACAGTCGCTCACGCACGCGAACGTCGAGCTTGAGGATGTCGATATCGGTCATTGGGCGGCTCCTACTACGCGTCATCCAGGACGCGAAAACAACGAGACTGAATCCCCGCTCGGGGTCACTTCGCGAGAAGCGAACGGGGGGTGGCACGCCCTCGAGGGGTCTGCCGGGGCGCGAACAATTATCGATTCCCCGGAGACTTGCAAGGGAACGCCGATGTGCGCGCTGCGGGAGCTTAGCGGAGCCGACGAGTCCGTCCAGCGCTACGGCCCAGGCGTCAGCGCCGCAACAGACTCGCTGGGTCGATGAGCGGACCCTCCGCCTCCGCGAGCGCCGCCTCTGCCTCCGCGAGCTCTTCGCTGGTCGCAGGCCACACGTCCTCGATCGTGAGCTCGAGGCGGACGGCCTGGTCCGCCAGAGGGTGATTGGAGTCCAGGACCGCGAAATCGGCCTCCAGCTCCAGCACTCGCAAGACCACGGGCTCCCCCGCTTCGGTCTCGGCGCCGAGCTCGTCTCCGACCTGGACGTCGCTCGGCAGCTCGCTGCGGTCGACCTCGATCACGCGCTCAGGGTCTCGAGCCCCGAACGCGCGGTGCGCTGGAAGCTCGATGCTGCGCACCTGACCCACCCGCGCGCCCTCGAGCAGCTGCTCCAGCTCAGGGCTCAGCTGGCCCAGCCCGAACAGCACCTCGAAGGTGTCCTCCTCGGCGCTCGCTTCGACCAGCTCGCCCTCGGCGTCATACAGACGATAGCCGAGGGCGACCCGCATCTCGGGACCCACTGGATAGACCGTCGGGCCCGCTTCGTCGCTCGGCTCACGGCTCATGGCGACCTCATACCTCGGGCGCGACGATGCGCCCAGCCACCGCGCTCGCCGCCACCACCAGGGGGCTCGCGAGGTAGACCTTTCCTGGTCCGCTGCGGCCGGGGAAATTGCGATTGATGGCCGAGACCGTCACCTGGCTGGGATCCGAGGAGACTCCCGGACCCGCGCGGATACACGCACCGCAGGAGGGGTCCACCAGGGTCGCGCCGGCGCGCTCGAAGATATCGATGTAGCCGCGATCCTCCGCGTACTGTCGAATGTGCTGGGAGCCGAACTGGATGTAGAGCTGCACGCCATCGGCAACCCTCAAGCCGCGGTCGAGGGCTTGCCGGAGCACGCTGGCGTACATGTCCATGTCCGCCTTCTTGCCGCCGGTGCAAGAGCCGCCGTAGGCGATGTTCACCGCCACGTCGTCCTCCAGGTCGCCCAGCGGCACGCCGTTTCGCGGGTCTCCGGGCGTCGCCACCATGGGGCCGATCTGGTCCAGCTGAATGTCGTATACCGCGGCGTAGCTGGCGTCGGGATCGGGGGTGAGGACGCGCTGCATCAGCTCTTCACGCTTCGCCCCACGCATTTCCACAAGGTAATCCAACACGACGTCGTCCGCCGCGATGATGCCGGTGAAGCTGCCCGCCTCGACCGCCATGTTGGTCAGCGTCGCGCGCTCGTCCAGGGACATGCGGGAGATCCCCTCACCCCCAAACTCCAGGACCTGACCGATGCCCCGCCCAGACTTGAAGTGATCCAGGCTGAGGATGTGGAGCATCACGTCCTTGGCGCACACGCCCTTCTGCAGCTCTCCGCGCAGCACGAAGCGCACCGTCTCCGGCACCTTCACCCTCACGTCGCGCGTGAACCAGGCGTTGGCCATGTCGGTGCTGCCGACTCCGAAGGCGAAGCAACCGAGAGCACCGGCCATGCAGGTGTGGGAGTCGGTGCCGGCGACCAGGTCGCCTGGCAGCGCGAGCTCCTCGATCACCTTGTTGTGACAGATGGCTTCGCTGCCGACGGTGCGGCCGTCGCGCTCCACCTCGCCGTACAGCCGGATGCCGTGTCGCTTGCTGAAGGTCTCTTGCACCGTCTTCAGCGACCGCGCCTGCTCCACGAGCCCGAGCTTCTTGTGCTGCTCCGGCATCACCAGCTCGAGGAACGTCAGATGATCGCGGAAGGCGAACACCGACTCAGGCTCGGTGACCGTCGCCCCCTGACCAAATCCCGCACGGAAAAGCGAATCGGCCATCGGGGTGACGTACTCGTGGCTGAAGCGCACGTCCGTCCGCACGAACAGCGCGTCGCCGGGCTTGACCGCAGGCACGCCGAGGCGCCCCGTCTTGGCGTCAGCGATGGCATGTCGGGCGATGATCTTCTCGCACAGGGTCATCGGGCGCGCGGCGGTCGAGACGGGCGGCGGCGAGATCTCCCCCGCCATGCGCGCGCGGTTGTAGGCGAACAGGCCACCACACTCGACGATCTGCGCGCTGATCGGATCGAGACCCTTGGTGAACTCCGAGATCGGGATCTCTTCGCCGCGCTCCACGCGCTCGAGCAGGGAGAAGTCCGTCGAGGTTAGCAGGCCGATGTTCTGGCAGTTCTGCCCGTAGATCTTCTCGATGCTCTCGGCGATCACGAGCTGTACACCGGCCTTGAGCTCGGAGTAGGGCGCCGTCTCACGAGAGCTGCCGCAACCCTTCGATTTACCACTGACGATGACCCCGAAGCCGCCTCCCTTGAGGTCGTCCTTCTGGATCACTCCGCCACGCAGGCCGACCAGGCTGTACTCCGCGAGCGTCTCGTCGAAGTAGTAGCAGACCCAGCCGGGCGTGATTTCGTCCGTGGAAATGTTGTCGATCAGCTTACGCTCGGGATCGAAAGCCAGGTCCTCACCGGCGAGCTGCCGCTTGAGGAGTTCCTGATCTTCAGTCAGCTGCAGAATCCTGCCGGTGATGCGTATGCTGCGTTGGGTCATCGCGCTCCGGGTGTCGAGGGGGCGGTAAAGGTAGTGAGAGTTCTCCCCGAGAGCAATGCGCTGCCCCCTTCCGAACGGCGTTCGGGGCGGTTTTTTCCCGCTGCTCGGCGCGGACACTGCCGTGGCTGAAAGATTCCAAAGGCGGCGCGGCTAGCCCGGCGCGAAGCCAGCCCGGAGTCCGCGTCCCGACCAGGCGCGGCGCGGCTCGGTTCGGCTCGCGAGGCAGTCGGCTTCGCAGTATACGGCAGGTTCGGGTGGCCCGCGGCCTCATCCCCCGACCGGCTCGGGCACGCACTCGCCCGCGCGCCAGACGAGGCTTGCAGGCTCGTGGCGATCGACGTGGAGCCGCGCCAGCTCCGCAGCGAGGTTCGGAGCAAAACCCGCGTAGGTCCGCTTCACCTCTCCTTCGCTCAGCCGAGAGACCAACCGGACCTGGACGCCTTCTGGGAGCCGCGGACGCAAGCCCAGCTCGAAGATCCCCTGATTGACCCGCAGAAGCGGCCCCGTGCCACGAGCGCAGTCGGCGACCAGGACAACGGTGCCGCGTGGTAACACACCGAGCTCGGCGACCGCGAGCATCTTCGAGGCCTGGTAGAGCGACTCGGACAGCGGCGGACGATCGGCGACGACCAGGACCCGCGCACGGGTCAGCTTCACGCCGAACACCTCCCGCGCCCGTGCGGCGAGCGCGCGGTGGGCCCGCAATGGATGCCCACACACGGCGGCGATCGGACGTCCCTCCACGTCGGCCAAGACGTTGAGCACCCGCAGCCGGTCACCGAGCATCAGCGCCGCCTCTTCCATGTCCTCCCGGCAAGGATTGCCGCTCAGGATGCCGAGGCGCGCTCCAGGCTCGGCCTTCAACAGGTGATTCGCGAGTATATCCTCCCGGAAAGCACAGCCCGGGAACACCCCCTTCACCCCAGCCGAGTATCCAGCGAAGTAGTGGGGTCGAATGCGTCCGGTGCAGAGCACCAGATCCGCCTCTCCGAGCTCGCGCG
>JAGQIY010000628.1 GCA_020430865.1 Myxococcales bacterium | reverse complement strand
GCCACAATTCCCTTCTGTGACGCGCAGCCAACCAGGCACCCTCGACCCGCAGGATGCGCTAGGCTTGGGCGAGAACTTGCTGATCGATCGCTTCACACTCCTTCTGAAGACGCTTGGCAGCCGCGCCGGGTGTTCGTATCAGTCCATTGCTTGCCCTGATCTCGAAGTTGGCCACCCCCCTCCCGCAACTCCCGACGCGGTGCGCTAGAAGGCAATGAAGTTTCTCTGTCCGAGCTGCAAGGCGAAGTACCAGATCGCCGATGAGAAGGTTGCGGGTCGCAACGTCAAGATGAAGTGCCGCAAATGCGGCCATCTGATTCACGTGAACCAGGCAGCTGCGGCGCCGCAGTCCGTACTGCCTGCCGCTCCGACCCCGACCGCCGAGCGCGACGCGCGAGCGTCGGTTCCGCGAGGCAATGTCACGCCGCGGGCGCCGGAGGGCCGTGCTCCTTCGTCTCCTCGAGCCGCGGCGCCCTCGTCTCCTCGAGCCACGGCGCCCTCGTCTCCTCGAGCCACGGCGCCGCTGGGGACTGCTGCACGCGCGCCGGCTCCCAGAGGCTCTGCGCCGCGTGCCGCGGCGCCTCCCCGCGCGACGGTGCCTCGAGCACCCCTCGGAGCCAGTCCTCGCCCGAGCAGCCCGGTCGGGCCTGCAGGCCGAGGTGCTGCGCTCGGCGCAGCTGGCTCCCTGGGCGCGGCGGTCGCCCAGTCACCCGCGCCGACGGGCGCCTCTCTCCGCGCGGTAGCGGAGCCGGAGGTTCCCGAGTCGGTTCAGGCGGACTCGGCAGTCGACTCGGGCGGAGATCGTGCTTCGGGCGTCGGCTCTTCGCCCAGCTCCGCGCCCGCGTCGGGTGCGGCGCCGGCGAGCGCTGGTTACGGCTCGTACACCGAGGACGAAGACGAGGCGACCGTGGTGGCCTCGGTTGGTCTTGCTGCTGCGCTGACCCGCGCGATGGATGAGGACCCCGCGCCCAGCTCCGTCCTGGCTACCGACGGGGAAGCCGAGTGGTACGTGGGCGTCGCCGGTGCGCCCGAGGGGCCGCTCACGGTCCCTCAGCTCAAGGAGCGGATCGCGGCCGGCAGCGTCGAGCTGGAGACCTTGGTCTGGAAGGACGGCTTCGACGACTGGCGGCCGCTGTCCCAGTTCCCCGAGCTGGCCGCGGTCGTCGAAGAGTTCAGGCCATCGAAGCCGATGGGCCTCGGCGCTCCCACGCCCAGCCCTGGCCCAGCGGCGTTCAACGACGCCGAGGACGATCTGGGCTTTGGTGCCCTGGGCTTTGGCCAGCCTCGCATCGGCCCCAACGCGCCAGCACGACCGTCGCAGCCAGAGCCGTCTCCGGTACCTCCTGCACCGATCACGGGCTCCGAGGGTATCGTCACCGAGACGCGGCCGTCGGAGATCCCGCTCGGCCTTCCGAAGAAGCACCATAACCCCGCGTGGCAGTGGCTCGCGGTGGTGGCAGCGCTTGGCTTGGGGGTAACGATCGGCGTGGTGGTCTGGGG
>JAGQIY010000050.1 GCA_020430865.1 Myxococcales bacterium | reverse complement strand
GGCGGCGCGGTGACGTTCCGCTCGCGATTCCCTGCAACGCCCTCGTCGATCACCTTCGCGGTCTCGAACGCCAGCTCGGGCTTCTCGGGATCGCCGAGCACCTTCACGCCGGACCGCGATGGGTTCGGCTTCTTCAGCTACCAGAGCATCTCGGGCTTCGGGACGGCCTGGTGGTTCGGGACCTACACCGCGATCGCGTGAGGAGGAACGATGGCCATCCACGAAGTCACCACAAGCGACGTCCTTCAGCGCTGCGAGGCCTGCGAGGACGAGCACCGCATTCTCATCGACGACCTCGAGGTGGGCGTTGCCCGTGACCAGCAGGTCGATGGTCGGCTCGTCCCGATGCCGCCATGCCCGGCCTGCGGCGCCGTCGAGTTTCTCGTGCGAGCGCCCGATGACGAGCCGGAGCATCCTTCGCAGGGCTCGTTCGGGCACCTCCACCGCATGCTGGTCGACGAGCTGCACGCCGACCTGGTGACGCGGGGAAAAGTGAACGCGGCCCTGCGCGACGCTGAGGGCGGCATCCCTGCAAACCTCGCGAAGCCGCTGTCCACCGAAAAGCGTGACCGCTGGTTCTCGAAGGGCCTCCGCGCTCGCCGTGCAGTCGAGCAGCCCGTGGCCGCTCCCGAGGAGGGTCGACAGTGAGCAACGCGACCGACGCTCTCATCGTGGCCGGGGCCGACGTGCCAGCGCCGCCAGGCCTACGCGTTCGAAACTACCGCGACCCGGACGTCACGCGCTTCGCTGGCCGAGACCGCACCGGGCGCGTCGTTAGCGAGCTCATCCTCCACGAGACGGTCACGCGCAGCGTCGACTCCACCGTGAAGGTGCTGCTCAAGCGCAAGCTCGGCGTGCAGCTCATCGTTGGGCCCGACGGCGAGGTCACGCAGCACGGCGACCTCGCTCACGACCGACTGGCCCACGCGGGCGGGCACAACGGACCCTCGGTGGGCATCGAAGTCGTCAACCCGTACTACCCCAAGTACGCGAGCGCGAAGCTCCCCTGGAAGCGAGTCATCGACGCCCCCTGGGCTCATCAGCGTCGCTACGTCGTGCCCACGCCCGAGCAGGCCGAGGCCACCGCACAGCTCGTTCAGCTGCTGACCAGCGGCGACCTCGACGGCCTGGCCGTCCCGAGAACCTGGCGCGGCCTCTCCGGAACGCGTCTATCCGTGAATCGCATCGCCGATGGCGATCAGCGCGTGCCCGGCATCTACGCGCACACCTACTTCCACCACGCCGACGGGGCATGGCTTGCGCTCTACGCCTGGCTGCGGCTCGAGGCCGGCATGCCCGAGTGCATCGCCTATGAGGAAGCCATTCGTCGCGCGGCCGGCGTGCGCCGCTTCGTCGACCTCGCCGACCTCATGAGCGACGCGGTCGCGTAGGAGTCACCATGGAAGGCCTTTCCTCCGTTGCTCAGATGCTGCAGGCAACCGGTCCCTACGGATTGGTCGCTGTGCTCGGCTGGGCCTTCTGGCGGGTGAACGAGAAGAAGGACAGAGAGCTCAAGGCACTGCACGAGAAGATCGTCGAGCTCGCCGAAGCGCAGACCACCGCCATCGTGAAGGTCGAAGCCGCCCTCGTCGCGCTGCGCGATGCCATTGAGGACATGCACGAGCGGTGATCGGCGAGGTTGCGGGATGTGGCCGAGGTCATCGCCAACATGCAGGTCCCGCTCCACCTCTGCCGGCCACATTCGCCCGAGTTCTCGGGAGCTTCCGGCGCTCGAAAAGAGGTCGAATTCCGCGTCGAATCGCCTTGAGCTGTTCGCAAAGCGACGCCTGTATGTCCTCACGATCGGGACCGGGCGGTGTCCCGGCGAGACGGAGGACGCGATGAAGAAGACGCTCGGCACGGTCACCACCTACCACGGCAACGAACACCGGTATCTGCGTGGCCACCAGGTCCGCATCATCGCGGTGATCAAGAACGCGGCCCGCGACGACTACGACCCCGACGCCGACGACGGCTACCTCACCGACGAAGAGGACATCGCCCGCCGCGGCGGGGTCACGGCCGACGACCGGGTCGAGGTGCAGCCCTGGATCGAGAAGGAGGAGCGCTTCAGCTTCGTCTCCAGCGACCCACGCGCCATCGACCTCGACTGCTTCAAACACCTCGCCAAGCGCGAGGCCTGACAGACAGACCGCCCGGTGGTGCTCGCCGGGTGGTCCGGCGGGAGCCTCCGGGCCCAACCACACCGGAGGACAAGAT
>JAGQIY010000627.1 GCA_020430865.1 Myxococcales bacterium | reverse complement strand
CGGGGCGGGTTTCGGCTGGCGCTCGTTCACCACCCGCTGACCGAACTGGCGCAGCCCGAGATCGCGCCATCGCAGCGCGATCTGTTTCAGGCCGTCGACTTGCTGCTGCATGGCCATCAGCATGAACCCGCCGGTCACACCCTGGTGGACCTCGACGGTCAGCCCCTGCGGGTCCTCGCGGCGGGGTGTCTATTCGAGGGTGCCGAGGGGCGCGCTTGGAAGAACTCTTGTCACCGCATCGACATCACCCTGGACGACAACGGTCGACCGCTGCGGGCAGAGATCCGCTTCCGCGGCTGGTCCGAGCGGGCCGGGTGGTACCCGGACGCGTCGCTGTACCGCTTACAGACCGACGACGGCCGCATGCTCTGGCGCCCTTGGGAAGCCGAGGCCCCAGGCCGCGCTACCGAGATGGACATCGAGCCCAATCGGCCGCTGGTCACTGCCGCGAGGTTCGTGGGACGCAAGGTCGAGCTTGGGGAGCTCGGTCGGCTTCTCAAGCAGTCCAACTCCGTTACCGCCGTGCATGGCATGCCCGGTGTGGGCAAGACCTTCCTCACCGAGCACTTCGCCCAGCAAAACCGCGACCGTTTCCCCCAGCACGTCCGCATCGGTCTGCGCCCGGACGAGTCCCGGACAGTCGACGAACTGCTTGGCACCCTGGCGGCGCAGTTGCACACGGAGTCCCGTGATCTGGTCGCCGAGCTTGCAGCGACCCGTACTTTGGTCATCATCGACAACGTCGACAGCGCACCGCTGGTCGGGCGGGTCATGGATCTGTGGAGTCACCTGGCCAGGATCCCGCTGCTGGTGATCGGTCGCTACGACGAGCTCGGTCGCGAGGCTGGCTGGCTCCGGGTCGAGCTTCGGCCCTATGAGGGCTACCGAGAGCCACTCGAGCAGCTCAACAAGGAAGGGGTCGATACCACGGGCTCCTCGATGCAGGAGGATCTCTGCGCGATGATCGACGCGCTGGGTCATCTCCCACTGGCGCTGAGCCTCGCGGCTGGGCACCTGCGCAATCACGCCTACACCCCCCGCGGCTTCGTCGACGAGCTTCGTCGTCGTGGCCTGAGCGTCGTTCCTGCCGATCCCAGCGACCTCCGACGGTTCGGTGACGACAGCGCGAGGGCAGTGCTGCGGACGAGCTTCGAGCTGTCATGGGAGCACTTGCGGCGTGAGCTGCACGCCCAGGAGCACGATACCGACGAGGTTGGGACGATGCTCCGGGGCCTGTGCCACATGGCCCATGGTCTAGCGTGCCCACTCGGCCCCAACCTTGCGGCGGCCGCGTGTGGGCTCAGTGAGGACCTCGCACGTAAGGTTTTGGCGACGGCGACCACGCTCTCGTTGGTTCAACGATCGGTAGGGAGCGTCGCGTGGTCGCTGCACCCACTGATCGCTGAGTTCCTACGCGCATCCACCATCGAGATCGACCTCGATGCTGTGAAGAGATCGACCTCGGAGTGGTTCCTCGAGCGGCTGCGGCGCGCTGGTCAAAGGAACGACGAGCAGGCCAAGGTGCGCAAAGAGCTCACGGATGAAGGTGAGGCCCTTTTTCTGTGGCTTAGTGATCAGATGGGGCGGGATGCCTACACTGCAGTCGAGGTCGGATTCGATTTCGCCAAAGACTGTGGCCCCTACATCGCATGGGCTGAGGCGTGCAAACGTGCTGAAACAGCAATGCTCGACCTAAAGGAACAAAGCACACGACTATGGTGTCTGGCGACTTTCGCCATGAGCGCCGGCGAACTAGACACCGCTATGAGAGCTGCTGAGCACATGGTCGACGTGGAGACTCGTCTCAGCAATGAGAGAGGCATTGCACATGCAAAGGAAAAAATTGCCGATATTCTGCAAGCCCGAGGCGATCTCGACCGCGCCCTGCAAATACTCGAAAACGACGTCCTGCCTGTGCATGAGAGTACGGGCAACGCTCGAGAGAAGGCCGTCACTATGGGCAGGGTCGCCGATATCGTGAGGATTCGAGGCGACCCCAACCGTGCTCTCCAGATACTCGAAAACGACGTGCTTCTTGTCTACGAGCGCATAGGCG
>JAGQIY010000626.1 GCA_020430865.1 Myxococcales bacterium | reverse complement strand
TCGCGGCGACGATCGCATACAGCACCCACTCGGGCGCGGAGTCCGCAGGGCCCTTGATGTTCACCCCCCCGGCTCCAGCGGCGAACAGCCCGAACAGCCACAGCTGACGCTGGGTCCTGGCGGTCTCGTAGGCCTGGCGGACGATGGTCCAGATACGGTTCTCCTTCGGCGTGTTCATCGCGTGCTCCTTGTACGTCGGGCGTGAGCGGGTCGATACCGCTCGCCCGGTTCAGTAGGGGTTTGCGCGTACAACCCGGCAGTCCGCAGCCGCGTGACACGAAAATCTGGAATTGTTCGCGGCTCCGGGAGTCGCCCACCCGATGCCAGCGCGGAGGCGTCGAGACTCAGCCGGGATCGCAGGCCTTGGGCATCGTCGCGGAGCAGAACCCCGTTGCGACGCAGGCGATGGAGTTCTCGTCCGCGGCCACCGTCGAGCCACACGTGCAACGATCGTTCTCGCACGTCTCGTTGACGCCGCAGCAGATCGAGTTCGGGCCGCACGCCGTCGAGACGCACACGCACTGATTCGTCGGGCCGTCGCAGCGCCGAAAGAAGCTGTTGCAGGCGGGGCCCTTGTCGTTGGACTCGGCGCCGCAGGTGCACGCGTTGTCCTCGCAGGTCTCCTCGGCGCCGCAGGCGTGGCCAAAGCCGCTCGACAGCACCCCACACCGGCATTGCTCTTGGGCGTCGCAGAGCTCTCCTGCACCGCAAACCGGGGCCCCTGCCTTCTGCTGTCCACCACACTTGCAGATCCCAACGCCGCTGGAGGTGTCGCAGACTTCGCCCTGACCACAGCAAGCGCCCATGCATTCCACGGGGCATCCAGCGTTGCCGCTGCCTCCAGCGCCGCCTGAGCTCCCTCCGGCTCCTCCGCCGCCCGCGGTCCCTCCGCTGCCCGCGGTCCCGCCACTGCCCGCGGTTCCTCCGCTGCCGGCGGTTCCTCCGCTGCAGTCACAGGCGAGATAACGCTCGCCGTCGTTGGCGCAGGTCTGGACGCCTTGGGCCCCCTCGTCGCACGCGCAGGCACGCCGGTCCCCTGGATTGCAGGCGCTCTCGACCGTCGATGTGCTGGAACAGCCCCACACCACGGCAAGCGCCGCCAGTCCCACCCAAGATGCTCGCAATCGCCCCATCGCCTCCCCGTTACGCTCGAGTCCGCCGATCGGATCGCAGGATATCCGGGCGCCGCTCAGGATGCCATCAACGCGACACGCGGCGGCTCGAGACTGGCTCGTCGCTCGAAGCTGTCCGCGCAGGCCGCGTGCCAGCCGCGCTCATAGCCTTCTGGAAAATCCCCACGGAGGAAGGCGCCCGGGGCGCAGAACTCGAAGATCTCGTCGTAGCTCTCGACGCGAGTGGTCGTCACCCGGCGCTGGATGTGCCAGGGCCTCAGCTGCGACGGGTGTTCCAGGCCGGTGGCTCCCAGGAGCTCCTGGAATGCGTGCAGCGTGTTGCGCTGGAAGTTGGCGACGCGCTCCGCCTTGTCACTCACCACCAGACCACGGATCAGCCGTGGGTCCTGAGTGGCGATCCCCGTGGGACAGTCGTTGCTGTTGCAGCGGCGCGCCTGGATGCAGCCGAGCGCGAACATCATGCCGCGAGCCGAGTACACCAGGTCGGCGCCCAGCGCGAGCTTGTGCGCGATATCGAAGCCAGTGATGATCCTCCCGGAAGCGATGATCTTGACCTGATGGCGAACGCCGATGCCCGTCAGCGTGTTGTGCACCAGGATCAAAGCGTCGACGAGCGGGGTCCCGACGACGTTCGAGAACTCCAAGGGGGCTGCGCCCGTACCGCCTTCGGCGCCGTCGACCGTAATGAAGTCCGGCACGATGCCGGTCTCGAGCATGGCCTTGGCGATGGCGAAGAACTCCACGGGACGCCCGATACAGAGCTTGAAGCCCACCGGCTTTCCGCCGCTCAGCTCACGCAGGCGGTCGACGAAGCGCAGTAGCCCCGTCGGCGTACGAAACGCGGTGTGGGATGGGGGGGAGAGGACATCCTGACCGAGCGGTACGCCCCGGATGTCGGCGATCTTCCGCGTCAGCTTGCTCGCAGGAAGGATCCCGCCGTGCCCGGGCTTGGCGCCCTGGCTCAGCTTGATCTCGATCATCTTCACGGCAGGGCGCTGCGCGTTCTCGCAGAACCGATCGGGACAGAAGTTGCCTGCGGCATCGCGCGCTCCGAAGTATCCCGTCCCGAGCTGCCAGATCAGATCGCAACCCGCCTCGAGATGATACGGACTGAGGCCGCCCTCTCCGGTGTTGTGGGCAAACGACCCGAGCTTGGCCCCGCGGCCCAGCGCGCGGATCGCGGCATCGCTCAAGGCCCCGTAGCTCATGGCTCCGACGTTGAGCAACGCCGCGGAGTAGGGCCTGGTGCAGGCGTCGGAGCCGATCCGCACGCGGTGGGGTACCGCTGGCAACGAGCGCGCGAGCAACGAGTGGTTGATCCACTCGTATCCCTCGGCATAGACGTCACGCTGGGTACCGAACGGCAGCGTATCGGTGGTGTTCTTCGCGCGCTGATACACCAAGGATCGCTGCTCACGGCTGAACGGCGTGCCATCGGTGTTCGACTCGATGAAATACTGATTGATTTCTGGGCGGATTTTTTCGAGCAGGTAGCGCCCGTGGCCCAGCAAGGGGAAGTTGCGCCGGATGGCGTGGGGTCGCTGGAGCATGTCCGCGACGCCGAGCAAGACCACGGGGCAGAGCACTGCGAACCCCGCGTAGGCCAGCGGCCAGACTTGGGCGAGCCCGATCAGGCCGGCGGTGAGGGAGCAGCTGACGACGATGAAGAGGTTTCGGAGCGACATGGTCTGGCCTGCGCCGGTGCGGCTCACGCTTGGAGCAGGGCGCCGAACCACTGATCGGGCACTTGATGTGGGCCTTGAGGCACTCTCGTGCGACGCAGCGCGCTAGATTGACTCTCCCGGAAGCTCGGCCCAGAGTCTGGGACATGGTGGGGTCCGAGGACGATCGAGAGTCGACGTTCTCCGGCCACGCCGGGCGCGTGCTCGCTAGCGCCCCGTTGCCGCTGTTCGGGATCGCGCTGTTCGGCGCGTTGGGGCCCTTCACCGAGCTCTGGAAGCGGTCTGCCTACCGCTCCGTGCCGAGCGAGATCTACTTCACGCTGCCACCGGTGCTCGACGCTCTGCTGCTCGGTGCTGGCTCGCTGGCGCTGTGGGGGCTGGCTCGTCGCGAGGAGCGAGCCGGGAGGCAGCAAGAGCACTCACCGCTCGCCCATCAGCGGCTGCTGCGTGGGACGCCGGTGGCGCTGTTCATCGCGTTCGCCGTGGCCCAGATGTTCGGATTGCTGCAGGTCGTCGATCGCACGCCCGCCGGCTTTCCGTGGCAGTTCTATCTGTTGCTGACCCTGGCTGCGCTCAGCGCCGGGGTAGCGCTCACTCGGCGCGGGTTGCGCCTCGCCAGCTGGCGCTGCTTCACCAGCCAGCTCTCCGGGCACACGGCGCTGATGCTACCAGGGTTGTCCTGGCCGTTCGCCGAGGCTTGGGGTCGCCAGCTCGATCAGCACTCTCCTGGCTTGCTGGCGGGGTTCGCCTGGCTCTCCCTGGTCGGGCTCCTGTGGGCTGGACGCCGACGTCTGCGCTGGCTGGACGGCGCGGCGGTTGCGCTCGGTGCGGCCACGATCGTCGCGGCCGCACCGCTGTTTCTATCCGTGCGGATCACGAGGGAGTACGTCGAACACATCGAGGAGCGCTGCGAAGTGCGGCTCGAACTCGGGCCGATCTGGCGCGCCGGACCCGGTCACGATCCGGTGTGCGAGGCCGGTCGGCTCGGGGCGGTGAGCTGGGGCGAGAGCGCCTTGGTTGGCGCGGTGAGCCTCGCCGCGTTGTTCGGGATGCTGCGCCGTCGCTGGCGCCGCTGGCCAGAGTAGGCGCGGAGACCGATCGCTAGGGACTGGGCGGAGTCGCGCCACCGCCGCTGCCGCCGTTCGGAGTGGAGCCCGCGCCTGGGCCGCCACCCGGACCTGGCGTGGAGCCGCCGCCCGTCCCCCCGGTGTTCGCCCCGCCGCTCGCCGGAGTCCCACCTCCGAAACCCGAGCCACCGCTGGTCATCCCAGCGCCACCGCTCCCCGGGGTTCCACCCCCGAACCCGGAGCCTCCGCTCCCGGGGTTTCCCATGCCACCCGCGCTGGCACCCGAACCGCCAGCGCCCGGTGTCGCCCCGCCGCCGGTGCCGCCCGACGTGACGGCGCCCCCGCCAGCTTGACCGGCGCTCCCTCCATTGCCACACGGATCTGATCCGCTCGGGCCCCCGGAGGTCGGGGAGCCTCCGCTGCTCCCGGTCGAGCCGCCACTGGAGCTACCAGTGCCGTCCTCCCAGGTGCACCCGAGCTGGTACCCGCAATAGGTCTCGCTGAGCTCGGCACAGCGCGTCGCGCTCCCTCGACAGTCCATGTAGTCGTAGCTGAGCTCGCAGCCATCTTGATAGGCGCAGGCCTCCTGTCCCGAGCTGCTCGAGATGCTGATGGAGGAGCACGACTTGGCGCTTCCGTGGCAGCCCTTCTCCAGAGCGGCTGCCTGCTGCCCGTTCTCGGTGCAGTTGTTGCTGTTGCCGGTGGAGCAACCCACGACCAACCAGAGCGCCACGCCGAACAGCGGTTTCGAGGTCCACTTCGTGATTCGTTTCATCCTGAGCTCCGAGCTGCGGGATGGAGCACCCAGCCTGGGTACGCCATCCCGCGATCTTGCGGGGGGGAGGTTTGCAGTTTCTCGAGCCTGGGCAAGTCGTGTTCTGCCGAGGGACCGAGGCTGCCGCTACCGCTACGCAGGCGTAGCAAGCAAGATGCCAGGCGTCGCGACCTTCATCCAGGCTGGCAGACCTGATACTCCCCCCTGATGGCGATCCTGGTTCACGACACGACCACCATCCACTACGAGCTAGCGGGGGACGGGCCGCCCCTGCTGTTGATCGCGCCCGGTGGGATGCGGTCGCAGATTGGCGTGTGGAAAAAGGCTCCATTTGATCCCACGCGGGAGTTCGCCCAGAGCCACCGCGTGATCGCCATGGATCAGCGCAACGCGGGAGGATCGAAGGGGCCCATCGAGACGGGTATGGGCTGGGACCAGCACACGGGTGATCAGCTCGCTCTCCTCGACCACCTGGGTGTCGACCGCTTCCTGGTGATGGGCATGTGCATCGGCGGTGCCTACATCGCTGGGCTGATCCGCGCGGCAAAGAACCGAGTCGCAGGCGCGATCATGCTCCAGCCCATCGGCTTCGCCGACAACCGCGCTGCGTTCCACGAGATGTTCGACGCCTGGGCGGAGGACGTGCGTGGCGTCCACCCCGAGGCGGACTTCGACGCCTACAAGCACCACCTGTTCGGCGCGGCGAATACCACCGAGCCGCGGCATCGGTTCTTGTTCAACGCCTCACGAGATGAGGTCGCCGAGTGGACCACGCCGCTCCTCGTGGCCAGAGGCAACGATCTGTATCACCCGGAGTCCACCTCCCGGGAGCTGGCGAGCCTCGCGGGCAACGCCCGCTTGATCGAAGACTGGAAGCAGGGCGACGCCATCCAGGCTGGTAGTCGGGAGATGCGCCGGTTCCTCGACTCCGGCTCCATCGGAGCTGGATGCCCGAGGCGCCTCGGCCGCGCATCTCACGCGCGCGTCTTGCGGTGGCGGA
>JAGQIY010000625.1 GCA_020430865.1 Myxococcales bacterium | reverse complement strand
TCTCGCCGACTTCCCGCACCAGAATCGGATTGCCCGTTTCGTCGTCGAGGTCGAGCTTGTAGTTGTCCTGGAAATGCACCCAGCCCTGCGGGGTCAGCTCGTGGCGATTCTTGCCGACGATCACATGGTAGTCGCTGCGCTTCGTGTACTCACGGCGGGGCAACGGGCGCCAGGTCTCCTCGCTCTCCCAGTACGCGGTCTTTCCGTGATGAACCCAGCGACCGTGGCTCTCGTAGCGAGGGCTGTCGTCGACTTGATAGACGGCCTGCGTCCACGTGCCCTTGGCGTGGTCCGCCGGCATGTCCTGATTCTCCCAGGTCGCCTTGCCACGGAAGCTCAAGACGTGGGTGTCTTCGTACTTCCAGTCCTGTCGCCAGTGCTTGATGATCATGGCGCTGCCGTCGTCGCCGGTGATCAGGATGTGCTGCAGCATCACCTTGCCCGGCTCGTTCTGCACCACCTCGACGAGCTCCAGGGCATCGGAGGTGTACTCCTTCTTCGGCTCGTAGCCGGGACGGATGGCTGTCGTTTCCTTGAAGGAGAAGTGCACCTTGAAGGTGCCGGCCATGGCCAGGATGGCTGCCTGGTCGCGGTCTACCTGGGGACCTTCGTCCTTGGCTTCGTATCCTCCGGGATCGGGTTTGGGGGGGAGGTCCGCCGCTTGTGCGTTGGGCTCCGGCGAGACGGCCGTTGGCGCCGCCCCGCCACAAGCAACCACAGTGAAGAGGCATGCGCCCAGAGCGAGCCCCGTCCGCAGATTGGTTCGCAGGTGCATCACAGTCCTCCGATCCGCACGCGGTAGCGCGCGCTGGTCGCCCCCGTCTGGCCATCGGGGGTGGAGTAGTAGTCGAGGATTTCGAGCTTGTAGAGGTCGCTGCCATTGGCCGCGCGGATCAGGTAGGTGATGGCAGCCGGGGCGAGGGTCATGTTCTGCATGTCGTACTCGTACCAACCGCTGAACGGCGTCACGGGCTTACCCGTGGGATCCGTCTGCGGGATGCACAGGTTGTCGAGGTAGTCATCTTCTTCGAAGCTCGCGTCCGTCGCGTCCGCACTCGTGACGTCGTCGAAGGCCTTGCTGAGCGCGGCGACTTCGGCCGCACCGACGCCGCTGTCTCCGCCGTTGCTACGAATCAAGTCGCGCTTCAGTGCGAGGTCCCAGCTGGAGCTCGTGAAGGCTGCGACATCCGTGATGTCCACGCGGCTCAGGTTCGCGAGGTCGAGGTAGATGGCGGGGTTCGTCGCTTGGTTCTGGTAGCCCCCGGCGCTGGCGTCGATGTAGACCGTGCTGACTCCGTTCGCGGTCTCGAGGACCGTGATGTCGCCCGTGCTGACGGCGTCGATGGGCCCGAGCAACTCGTCGCGCCCAGACGTGCACTCGAACTCGTTCCCGCCGGTGCCGCCGGTCGCGCTGCCCGAGGTGCCTCCCGTGCCTGCGGTTCCGCCCGTGCTACCGGCGCTGCCGCCCGACCCGCCGCCAGTGCCTGCGGTTCCGCCCGACGCGCCGCTGCCTCCCGACGCGCCGCTGCCTCCCGACGCGCCGCTGCCTCCCGACGCGCCGCTGCCTCCCGACGCGCCGCTGCCTCCCGACGCG
>JAGQIY010000624.1 GCA_020430865.1 Myxococcales bacterium | reverse complement strand
GTCAGGCCGCTTCGGGCCGACTCGCGTTGTGAACGCTGGTGTCCTTTGGTATCTACTGGTCGTCTCTCTGGCGCGAGGTGCCCGGCGTGGACGACGAGATCCTGACCATCCGTGAGCTCGCAGCCCTCCTGAAGATCGGGGAGAAGACCGCGTACACGATGGCGCAGAGCGGCGAGCTGCCCGGCTTCAAGGTCCGCGACCAGTGGCGGTTCCGGCGGGCGGACATCGACGCGTGGATCGACAAGCAAGTCCGCTCCTCCGATGAGAGCGACGTCGCAAACCAACGTGAGGAAGACCCATGAGCACCTACGACCACCTGCTGCACCTCTCCCGAGCCGGCGCGCCCTTGCTGCATATCGCGTCGTACGAGTGGGAGCGCGTGCGGGGGTTGGTCATCGGCCTATCGAACGCGATGGACCTGCCCTTGAAGGTGTGGAGCCAGTCAACGGGGCTGCTCGCCTGCAACGAGGACGGCGAGGTAAGCGTCGAGGACGACGCCGCGATCGACCCGATGGAGATCCTTCGCCAGATCCATGGCTCCGACGAGTCGGGTGTCTGGTTGCTGGAGGACTTCCAACCCTTCCTCCGCGAGGAGCACCACCCGCTGCTCCGCTGGCTCCGAGAGATCGCGCGCCTCCCGACCTCGCCGCGCAGAATCGTCGTGCTGTCCACGCCGCTGCCGGGCCTGCCGATGGACCTCCGCAAGGAGATCCCCACCATCGAGCTCGACCTCCCTGGCGTGGACGACCTGCGCGTCGTGCTTCAGGACGCGGCGGCGGCGCTCGACGTGCGCGCCTCGGCGGACGAGGCGCTGCTCGACGCCGCGCGCGGCTTGACCGTGATGGAGGCGCGGCTTGCGTTCGGCAAGGCCGCCGCCGAGCTCGGGCGTCTCGACCACGGGGCGGTGCCGCTCGTGGCGCAGGAGAAGGAGCGCATCATCAAGCAGAGCGAGGTGCTGGAGTACTACCCGACCGACGCCCGTCTGACGGACGTGGGCGGCCTGGACCAGCTCAAGGAGTGGCTCGACCGGCGCGGGCGCGCGTTCGGTGCGGGCGCGCGCGACTTCGGCCTCGACGCGCCCAAGGGCGTCCTCCTGCTCGGCGTGCAGGGCTGTGGCAAGAGCCTGCTGGCGAAGGCCATCGCGGCGACCTGGCAGTTCCCGCTGCTCCGCTTCGACATGGGCAAGGTGTTCGGCGGCATCGTCGGCCAGTCCGAGGGCAACATCCGCACCGCGCTTCAGGTGGCCCAGGCCCTCGCGCCCTGCGTGCTGTGGATCGACGAGATCGAGAAGGGGCTCGCCGGCATGGGCAGCTCTGACCAGACCGACGGCGGTACGACCGCGCGCGTCGTCGGCACGCTGCTGACCTGGATGCAGGAGAAGAAGGACCCGGTGTTTGTCGTCGCGACCGCCAACCGCATCGACATGCTCCCGCCGGAGCTGCTGCGAAAGGGCCGCTTCGACGAGATCTTCTTCGTGGACCTCCCGACGCGCGCCATTCGCGAGGAGATCCTGTCCATCCACCTGAAGAAGAAGCGGCGCGACCCCAAGGACTTCGCGCTCGCCGACCTCGCCGCGCGCTCGGTCGGCTTCTCGGGCGCGGAGCTGGAGGAGGCGGTGCGCGAGGGGCTGTACGACGCCTTCGCGGAGGGCCGCGAGCTGCACTCCGACCACATCGGCCGCGCGCTCGACAAGACCTTCCCCCTGTCGCGGACCATGCGCGACCAGATCGACAGCCTGCGCCAGTGGGCGAAGGTCCGCGCCCGGCTCGCGGCCGGGGAGCCGCCGGAGGCGCTGCCCCAGGAGAACCCCGAGTCTGCCGCCCCTCGGCTGCGCCAGGAGGCCACCCGCAACCCGTTCATCCCTGGTGCCCGCTCGTGAAGGTGCTGTTCTTCCACGCGACCGCCGGCCACCCCAAGGTCGCGCCGCCGCTGATGAGCCAGGCGGGGAATGTGCTGGGTCCGTTCAACCGGTTCCTCGGCCAGGCCATCCACACCGCGAAGCAGCGGCAGACCCG
>JAGQIY010000623.1 GCA_020430865.1 Myxococcales bacterium | reverse complement strand
GACCGTGAAGGCCTTGGCGAGGGACAAGAGAAACAGCGTTCCGAGTGTCATTCCGCAGCTCCAGTGGGTGCTGAGACTTCAGCGACAGAGCCGCTGGCCACGGCAGCGCCCGCGTCGGGCGCCATGGCCAGCCGGACGTCGCTCAGGCGTTGCCAGTCCATCGCGTAGCCAAGCTCGCGGCCCAGCGCGGCGATGAGTTTCCAAGCGGGACGGGCGTCGTGCTCCGGGCGCACGGCGCGCTCGCTCTCCTGAGCGATGCCCGCGAAGTTCACGTAGGTGCCCGTCGCCTCTGCCCACGTCGCCGCCGGCAGCAGCACGTCGGCGTAGCCAGCTAGCGGGCCGTCGAAGGGGCTCAGCAACACCAGCTTGTTCAGCTGGGAGAGGCCCTCCACGTCGACCGGGGCAGCGCTTCCGAGCGCGACCGCGTGAGTGATTTTCCCGGCGGCAATAGCCTCCAAGAGCTCGGACATCGAGCCTGGGGGAGTCGTGCTGCAGAGCTGCTCCACGCCGCGGGTGTTGGGGTTCTTGTCGGCGTGCTTGAGCACGTCGTCGCCTTCCCCGTGGGGCTTTCCGCTGATGAACAGGTTACCGCTGCCCAGGAAGTCTCGGGCCAGGGTCAGCAACGCGAAGTTGTCCTCGCTCGAGTGCTGAGCCGACAGGACGATCGCAACACGCTCGGGGTCGACGCCCTTCAGCGCCTTGGCAGCCGCCTTGACGCCCTTCTCCAGGCTGACTTCGTCCTCACCCACATAGGCGTTGACGAAGCGCTCCTCGTGGGCGCGCGCGTAGTCGAGCATGCCCTCGTCGCACATCCAGTACTTGTTGACCTTCAGGTTCTCCCGGGGGCGGTGTCGGTAGACCGTCTCGTTGCGCGGGTCATAGTCGAGGAAGGCGTTGCACCCCGTGGCGCAGCCCTGGCAGACGCTGCGAGCGCTGCGCAAGAACCACACCCGAGCCTTGAAGCGGAAGTCGGTCGCCGTCAGCGCGCCGACGGGACAGACGTACTCGGTCATCAGCGTGTAGCCGTGATCGAGCTCACGCCCGGGAGACACCACGATCTCGTTCAGGTTGCCGCGCTCGCGCACGTCGAGGACCGGATCCTTGGCCACTTCCTCGCAGAAACGCACGCAGCGGGTGCAAACGATGCACCGCTCACCGTCATAGACGATGGTCGGACCGAACACCTGAGCCTTTGGCTTGTGCACGGGCTCGTCGTGCATGCGCTTCTTCTTGCCCTGGTGCTCGAGCCAGTAGTCCTGCAGGCGACACTCCCCAGCCTGATCGCAGATTGGGCAGTCGACAGGGTGGTTCAGGAGAAGCAACTCCTGGACCGCGGTGCGTGCCTCGGAGACGTGCTCGCTCGACTCGCTCTTGACCTCCATGCCCTCGGCGACGCGCATCTGACAGGCGGGCTGGAGCTTCGGCTTCTTCGCGGGGACGTACTCACCTGTCTTTGGGTCCTGGCGCAGGATGTCGAGCATCATCGCAGGACGACCAGGCGGGGGCCCGATCTCGACCAGACACATGCGGCAGTTCGCGGCGACGCTGAGCCCGGGATGCCAGCAGTAGTGCGGGATATCGATCCCGGCGCGGTGCGCGGCCTGGATGATGGTGTCCCCTGGTTCGAAGGGGATCTCTCGGTCGTCAAGCTTGAAGGTGGGCATCGATTCTCCGCTCGGGCTTACGCCTAAGGGTTCAAAATTCGCGAGCGACGATCAGCGGTCGCACTCGCCTCCAATCATGTTGAGCGAGCCGAAGCAGGGCACGACATCACTCATCATCTCACCAGTGATGACCTTCTCCAGGCCCGCGGTGACGAGGAAACAGGGTGGACGGATGCGCACGCGGTACGGCGTACCGCTGCCATCACTCACCAGGTAGAAGCCGAGTTCACCGTTGCCGCCCTCGGTGTAGCTGTAGACCTCGCCTGCGGGGATCTTCAGGCCTTCCATCACGATCTTGAAGTGCTGGATGGTGCCCTCGATGGTCGAGTAGACCTCTTCCTTGGGGGGCAGGATGATGCGCGGGTCCTCGACGTTGATCGGGCCTTCGTCGTCCATCATCGCGAGCGCCTGATCGATGATGCGCGCGCTCTGCTTCAGCTCTTGAAAGCGGATGATGAAGCGATCGAAGCAGTCGCCAGCGGTTCCGACCGGAACCTCGAAGTCGTACTCGCCGTACGTCATGTAGGGCGCCGCCTTGCGCACGTCGTAGGGCACCCCGGAGGCCCGCAGACAGGGCCCCGTCCAGCCGAGGCTGATCGCGTCCTCTGGGCTGACGATGCCGACGCCATCCAGGCGGTCGAGGAAGATGCGGTTGCCGAGCAGCAGCGCCTGCGCCTCATCGAGGATCTTCAGCACCTGATCCTTCACCGCCGCTGCGTGCTCCTTGAAGTGCGGCGTCGGAGGCTTTGCCATGCCGCCGACGCGACCGAAGGAGTGCGTGAGCCGAGCGCCGGTCTCGTCCTCCATCAGGTCCCAGATCATCTCGCGGCCCTTGATCATCCAGAGAAACGGCGTGAACGCGCCGAGCTCCATGGCCATCGCGCCAGTGCACGTGAGGTGGTCGCTCATGCGCGCCAGCTCCCCGAGGATCACGCGGTAGTGCTGGCAACGCTTGGGCACCTCGATGCCCAGCATCTTCTCGCAAGCCAGCGCGAAGCCCACGTTGTTGAGCATCGGGGAGACGTAGTTGCAGCGGTCGACGTACGGAAACACCTGGCTCCAGGTGCCGCGCTCGCACATCTTCTCGAAGCCGCGGTGCAGGTAGCCGACCTGCACGTCTGCGCGCAGGATCGTCTCGCCGGAGAGCTCCATCACGATCTTCACGGTGCCGTGCATCGCGGGATGCGCGGGCCCCACGTTGAGCAGCGCCGGCTCCGCCGGGATATCGAGTTCGGCCTCGTCCAGGTCGATGTCGAGCGGTTCCATCAGCTCACTCCTCGTCGTTCATGAACTGGTGCGTTTGACGCCCAAAGCTCATGCCTTCGTCGTTGCCGAAAGGCGGCAGTTTCTCGATGTTCGGCGCGTCCCGGTACTCGATCAGCGGCTGCGTGCGGTTCGCTGGGTAGTCCTTGCGCAACGGGTGCCCCTCGAACTCGGGGTACATCAGGATGCGCCGCAGATCGGGGTGCCCCTTGAAGACCACGCCGAACAGGTCGTAGCACTCGCGCTCCATCCAGTTGGCGCTCGCCCACAGCGGCTCCACGCTGGGAATTTCCACGTGGTTTCCGTCTGCGTCCCCTACCCGCGCCTTCATGCGCAGGCGGTGGCCCTTGCTCAGGGAGTAGAGGTGCGCGACGACCTCGAAGCGCGGCTCGCGCTCTGGATAGTCGACGGCGGTGAGGTCCGTCAGCATTTCCATGCTGGTCTTGGGGCTCTCCTTCAGGAAGCGCGCGATCTCCGCCCACTTGTCCGGGTCGACGACGATCGTGTCGTCGCCGTGTTGAGCGTGGCTCTCCAGCACGGCTCCTGGAAACTGCTTCTTGACCTGGTCAACGACTCGCTGGCTCATTTTGCCTCGGACTCGCGCCGCGGCGGCGCGAATGCTGTATTCTTTGCCTCAGGGAAACGCCTCCCTGGTCTCAGACGATGCTCTCGCGGTTCTTTCGCAGCTGGACCAAGCCATGGTCTTGACTGGTCGCAGGGTCGGTTCGCGGCTTCACGATGGCAGGCGTGCGGTCGCCACGTGCGATCTTGTCTTGCAGCAGCAGCAGACCATCCAGCACCGCCTCCGGGCGGGGCGGACAACCGGGGATGTAGACGTCACAGGGAACGATCTTGTCGATGCCCGGAACGGTCGTGTAGTTGTCGTAGAAACCGCCGCAGCTGGCGCAGGTACCAAATGCCATCACCCACTTGGGCTCGGCCATCTGCTCCCAAATTCGTCGCAGAATCGGCGCCTGACGCTGGCTGATGGTACCGACGACCCACAGCAGATCGGCTTGCCGCGGGGAAAAACGCGGAGCCTCGGCGCCAAAGCGCGACACGTCGTAGCGCGGGCTCGTCACCGCCATGAACTCCATGCCGCAGCAGGCGGTCACGAACGGGTACATGAACAGCGAGTACTTCTGCGCCCAGTGCAGCATGTCCTGGAAACGCGTGGTCGCGAACCCCTGCTCGCTGGGCTCGATGATGCGCGTCTCGGTGCCTTTTACCTCACCCATAAAATCTCCTGGTTCGCGCCGACTCCGGCCGCGAAAACGAAGGACGAGCGTCGAGAGACGACCTCAGTTCTCCCACTCCAGCGCGCCCTTCTTCCAAACGTAGACCAGCGCTACCAACAGCGCGCCAATGAAGGTCAGCATGGTGGCGAAACCAACCCAGCCCAGGCCCTTGAACAGCGTCGCCCAGGGGTACATGAAGACCACCTCGATATCGAAGACCACGAACAGGATCGCGGTCAGGTAGAACTTGACGCTCATCTTCATGTGCTTGGCGCCGTCGCTGTCGTTTCCGCACTCGAACGGCTGCAGCTTGCCAGGGCTCGGCTTCTTCTCGCCGAGCAACGCACCTCCGAAGAAGAAGACGCAGCAGAGCAGCATCGCGACCGCGAACATCAAGAACATGGGGAGGTAGGTTTCGAGCATGGCTTCCTCGTGGCGTTGCCGGGGTCTCGGCGCCTTGGGGGCGCGACGCTTGGGCGCCCGCCGATGGCGGCTGAGAGCGGTCGGCCACCCAGCGCGTCAGGCGACTGTGGGTAAACGGCTGCTCCGGCGACAGCGTCGGCTATGTCTAGTCGCGAAGACCCGAAGTTTCTAGGCGTTTGTGAGGAGTTGGAAGAGTCCGAGCGGGCTCCCAGCGAGCCACGTTCCTGGCGGGCGTCGTACTCCCGCGCGCCAGCCGCTGTCAATGCGCCGTGGCGGACACCGGTGAATGGGCGCTCAGTCCCACGTCAACGCTGCTGGAGTCGCCGCCGGGTTCGGGGGTGAGGAGCACTGAATCGCGCCCGTGGGCTGAGCCAATGATACCTCGCCCCAAGAAAACCTTTTGATTCTGACGAGTTGAACGACGATCAGGCCAGCGCCTTGCGCCAGCCTGTGAGGCTCTCGCCCAGCGCAGACTCGACGCGGCTCGTGGCATCGGTGAGCGCTGCGTCGTCGACGCCGGCCGCTCGCGCCTCCTCGATGGCCCCGAGGGCGGCCAGGTGCCGGCCGCGATCGGAGAACGCCCGAGCCAGTAGCGGCCAAATCGCCTCGGGCTTCGCGCCCAGATTGGCCGCCCGACGCAGGGGACCGATGGCTTCGGCCGCGCGCTCGTCATCCAGCATCGCCTCCCCCAGTCGGGTGAAGATCTCAGGGGCGGCGGGGCCGTCACCTGCGTACTGGACCGCCAGGCGCAGCACCTCCTCACCCTTCCCCACCTCTCCCAGCGACACACAGGCGCTCCCCAGCATGCCGAGCCCGCGGGCGATCGTTGCTCGCGCGTCGGTGTTGAGCATCTGGCCCTCCGGCGTGCGCAGGAAGATGGCGAGGGGCGCTGGCCAGGCGCCGAGCAGCTCCAGCACTCGCACTTGATCGCCCCGCGCCGCTGCCTCCTCCGCCTCACCGACGCGGGCGAGGTCGATGGCTCCGCGATTGTTGTTGCCGCGAGAAATCCGATCGAGCTCTTCGCGCACATGCGCTCGCAAACGCACACGAAAGGCGTCGAGATCGTAGGATTCCTCGACTCCGTCGCGAAGCAATCGCAGCTCCGAGCCCCCATCGTCGACCTGGAGCTCGGCCAGGCTGTAGCCGAACAGCGGCGCGAGCAGGAGGTAGCGGACTCCGATGTGGAGCTGGAGTGCTTCGGTGTCGGTCTCACGGGCGGGGGCCGGCCCAGTGGGCTCGTGGGCCACCAAGGCGCTGACCAGGCGGCGCCGGAAGTCGGCCAGGGTGAGCCGCTGGGAGTCCAGCTGATCGCCCTCCTCTTCGGCGACAGCGAAATCCACCAGGGTGTTGTCGGGATTGCGGCGATCCACGGTCAGCGCAGTGATCCGCGCCCCCGTGATCATCGAGAACGCGAAGAAGCGCTCACCCACGATGTCGCAGAGCGCCTGGAAGCTGCCTATGCCCTCACCGATGCGTTCAAACCAGCCGTCGGTGCGGATTGACTCGAGAGGGAAGACGCGCGGCTGCACCACTCGCGGCAGCGTATCAGAATCGGATCGTGGCGCCTAAGCTCCTGACGCATCGACGCGCTGGAGCCGTCGGTTGAGTGGAACGTTCGCTTCCGGTCGGCTTCACGTATTGACGCGCTTATCGAAGGCGAGGGACACCGTGGAGCGCATGTCCTCACCCCCAATCCTGCCCCTGGAAGGCGGTTGTCACTGCGGAGGCGTTCGCTTCCGGGTCACCAGCGCCAAGCGTCGCATCGATGACTGTAACTGCAGCATCTGTCGCAAGAAGGCGTTCCTCCACTGGATCGTACCGCGACCTGAGTTCGAGCAATTGCGGGGCGACGAGTTGCTCGGCGAGTACCGCTTTGGCACCGGCGTCGCCCGGCACACCTTCTGCAAGCGATGTGGGGTGCACGCGTTCTACGTCCCGCGCTCGCACCCGACGGGCGTGAGCGTGAACTACCGCTGCCTTGACGGCTCCGCGGAGCCCAGCTTCGCCGCCCGGCACGGCTTCGAGATCGTCGCCTTCGACGGTCAGAACTGGGAAGCCAACGTCGAGCGGATCCGGACATGAGCGCGGAGGAGCACCGTGAGCGGGTGCGGGCGTCGCTGCTCGACTGGTATCAGGCCCATCGGAGAGAATTACCGTGGAGAAAAGACTCCGACCCCTACGCGGTCTGGGTCAGTGAGATGATGCTGCAGCAGACCCAGGTCGCCACGGTCATACCCTACTTCGAGCGCTGGCTGACCCTGTTCCCCGACGTCGCCACCCTGGCCGCCGCGGAGGAGGCGGACGTGCTCCACGCTTGGCAGGGTCTGGGCTACTACAGTCGCGCCCGGAACCTGCTGAAGGGCGCTCGAGCCGTGGTGAGCGAGCACGCGGGTCGTGTCCCAGCGGACGTCGAGCAGCTCCGCGCGCTGCCTGGCGTGGGTCCCTACACCGCAGGAGCGATCGCCAGCATCGCGCATAACCGCGCGGAACCGATCGTCGACGGCAACGTGATCCGGGTACTCAGCCGACTCTACGCGCTGGAAGGCGACCCGACCAAGGCCGCGCCCAAGCGCAGGCTGTGGGAGTTGGCCGCAGAGCTGGTTCCCGCGAGCGCTCCGGGCGACTTCAACCAGGCCCTGATGGAGCTTGGAGCGACACGCTGCACGCCGAAGAAGCCGGCGTGCGTCAGCTGCCCGCTTTCCAAGGAGTGCCTCGCCCTCGCTCGCAACGAGGTGGAACGCTTCCCCGAGACGCCGCCGCGCGTGAAGACCACCAGCGTGCACATGCTGGCGGCGGTGATCGAGGGCGACGGACGCTTCCTGATGGGCAAGCTCGCGAGCACCGCGCCGCGCTGGTCCGGGATGTGGCAGTTCCCGAACGCAGAGTCCCAGCCCGGAGCGGCCAGCGACGAGAACCTCAGGACGATCGCTCGGCGCCAGACTGCGCTCGAGGTCGAGCCCCAGGGCCTGCTCGGCGTGGTGCGCCACAGCGTGACGCGCTATCGCATCACCCTCGACGCCTACCGCTGCGTGGCTTTGCCTGGGGAAGCGACCCCTGGAGGCGACTTCAGCGAGCTGCGCTGGATGACCCTGGAGGAGACCACGAACGTCGCGCTCCCGAAGGCGCACGCGCAGATCGCGCGCGCGTTGAGCGAGGGCTGAGCACGATGGAGCGCCTGCGCATCGCGATAGCTCTGATCTGGCACGACGACGAGCTGCTGATCGCCCAACGCAAGGCCGGAGCCCACCAAGCGCTCAAATGGGAATTTCCCGGCGGTAAAATTGAGCGAGGTGAGACACCCGAGGCGGCCGTTCTGCGTGAGGTGCGCGAAGAGACTGGCCTCATCGCGCACGTGCTGGGAGAGCGGCGGCGCATCCGCCACGACTTCCCGGAGCGATCGGTCGAGCTGATCGTATTCGATTGCTGCACGGAGCAGCGGAACGCCAGGCCGCTGTCTAGCCTGGAGGTGCGCTGGGTTCGCCCGGCAGCGCTCGTCGACTTCGAGTTTCCGGAAGCGAACCGCGAGCTGATCGCCGAGCTATCCAGCTCAGCGAAGCGCTGAGCTCCCTCGGCGCAGCTTCCAAAGCTCCGTGGAGAGCGCGACCCCGACCACGATCACGCACCCAGCGACCAGGGTCCGGAAGGTTGGTTTCTGGTGGAGCACCAGCCAGGCCGCAGTGGTGGCGATCAGCGGCTGCAAGTAGATGTACACCGCCACCACGGAGCTCTCGACGCGGGTCAGGGCGTAGCCGTTGAGAATATAGGTGAGCAGGGTCGGGCCCACCAAGATGAACGCCAGTGAGCCCAGTGCCCAGCCAGGGAGCGCGCCCGGCTGGAGCGCCAGGAAGCTGCTCAGGACATACGGGGAGCACTGCAAGGCTCCGATCAGGAACACCCAGGACATCACTCGCAACGACCCGAGGCGACCGATCAGCGGTCGAGCGAGCACGAGGAAGACCGCGTAGCTCGAGGAGTTGGCCACCAGCAGCAGGTTGCCGACCAGCTTGCTGTCCTGGAGTTGAAAGCGCTCGACGCCGACCAGCATCAGCGCGCCACTGATGGCGATCGCGACACCGGAGAGTCGCAGGCGGTTCGGGCGTTCGCGACCGATCAACGTCGCCACCAACAGCGTCACCGCGGGGATGATCAGCAGGAGCACGGAGGCGTTGATCGGCCCCGCCCGTCTCAGCCCTTCGACGAACAGGATCTGATTCGCAGTGATGCCCAGGATGGCGAGACCGAAGAGCCGCGCCAGATCCCTGAAGGTCAGCTTGGGGCCACGAGCGTGCTCCCCGCTGAGCCGTGCGACGAGCAGCAAGCAAGGGGCGCCCAGGAAGAGCCGAAATCCGATCAGCGCTTGCGGACTGAGCACCCCCAAGACGGCTGAGCCTGCCACCGGCCACAGGCCGAACAGCACCTGAACCGCGATCAGAGCCAGGTGCACTCGCCGCATGGGCGCTCCTTCTGGCACGATTCGCGCTGAGGACGCGACCACGAAGCGGGACCTGGCGCGAACTTGTCAAATCTGAACTTGACGTCAGGTTCATATTAGATATCCTGCTGCGTATCGTGGGCACCGCTTCAGTACGCAAACCGTCTCAGACTCGCGCCATCAAGACGCGAGCGCGCCTGGTGGCTGCGGCGGAGGCAGAGTTCACGGAGCACGGCTACGCGCAGACGACGGCGCGTTCGATCGCCGAGCGCGCTGGGGTCGCCACGGGGACCTTCTACCAGTACTTTGGCGACAAGGACGTGATGCTGCGCGAGCTAGCGGACGTGCGCCAGCAGGCCATCGCCCACGAGGCGGTCGAGGTGCTGGGTAGCGAGGTGCGAGACGTCCGGGGGCGCGAGCTCTTGACGGCCGTGCGCTCGCGGATGACGCGCATCGTCCGCATGGTCATGAATTACCACCGGGAAAATCCTGGCTTGCATGCTGTGCTCACGGAGCGGCGCCATGCTGACTCGGCTCTGGATCAACTCACCTCCCTCGGAGAACAGGCCCTGGTGCATCAAGTGGCTCGGCTGCTGGAGCGCTGGGCCTTCAGCGGGGACACCCTCGCCACGGCCTTCGTGCTGTTCGGCATGGTCGAGGGTTCCGTCCACGCTCACGTCTTGAGCACCTCGGTGGTGAGCGATGAGCGCTTCACAGCCGCGCTCGTCGACTCGCTGATCCGGGTCGCCCTGCCCGACCTCGATCGCGACTGATCTCCGCGCGCTCGTTCAGGGCGCTACACCAGCGCGAACGACGCCTCTAGCAAGCCTGTGAGACAGGCCCGGAAAGACCTAGGCACCCGATGAAGAAGCTGAAGTTGAACGCCGAGTGGACCGCCCTGATGGACAGCTACCGGGACGACCACCAGAACGAGACCAACCAGTTCTGCCACAGCATCGGCATCCCGATGATCGCAGCCTCGTTCCCCGTGGGGGCTACCGTCGTCGGCCTCCCGCTGGCCGCCAGCATGTTCACGGTGGGCTGGGGCTTCCAGTTCGTGGGTCACTACTTCGAGGGCAAGCCGCCGAGCTTCGTCTCGGACAAGCGCAGCTTGATCATCGGCCTGCTGTGGTGGGCCAAGAAGGTCGGCCTCGACGTGATCGAAGAGACGCGCCCCGAGAACGAAACCTCCGAAGCGCCCGGGTACGGGTCGTCGGTCGCGGCAGCCGAGTAGGCCGCCAGCGCCAGGGAGGCGTGCACCAGACCACCGGGACGAAGCGCGCCCTGAAGGCCAGCGGCGCGCCTCGTGCCTTCGGCTCCACCGCTAGACCAGCATGGGGTCGACCTTGCCTGCGTCGATCCCTAGCTCCCCGATCGCCTTGGAGACATTTTCCGCGGGGATTCGTCCCTCGAGTCGCAACGCATCCAGGGCGGCCAGGGCGATGCTCTCCGCGTCAACCTCGAAGTGGCGCCGCAGGCCCTCTCGTGTGTCGCTCATGCCGAAGCCGTCGGTGCCCAGAGTCACCAGTCGCCCCGGCACCCAGCGCGCGACCTGGTCCGGCACCAGCTTCATGTAGTCGGTCGCGGCGATGAAGGGACCTTCGACGTCCTTCAGCTGTTGGGCGATGAAAGGAACGTGTGCCTCCTCCAAGGGTCGCAGCCGGTTGTGTCGCTCACACGCCAGGGCTTCGTCGCGCATGCGCGAGTAGCTGGTGACACCCCAGATGTCCGCAGACACGCCGAAGCGCTCCTCGAGTATGTCCGCGGCGGCAAGCACCTGGAGCATGATCGACCCGCTACCCCACAGCTGGACGTGAAGCGGCCGCCGTTCTTTTGCCGCACGGTAACGATACATGCCCTTCACGATGCCGTGCTTGACGTCGTCTCCCTCGGGCAAGGGCGGCTGAGCGTAGGTCTCGTTCTGCAGCGTGATGTAGTAGAAGCAGTCTTCCTCGTCGGTATACATCGCTCGCATCCCGTCCTGAATGACCGTCGCAAGCTCATAGGCGAACGCAACGTCGTAGGCTCGGAGGTTCGGGATCACCGTGGCGAGCACGTGGCTATGTCCGTCCTCGTGCTGCAAGCCTTCGCCATTCAAGGTGGTGCGCCCAGCCGTCGCGCCGAGCAGGAAGCCGCGGCCCTTGCCGTCGCCGAAGGCCCACATCTGGTCCCCCGTGCGCTGGAAGCCGAACATCGAGTAGTAGATGTAGAAGGGGATCATCGGCTGACCCCAGTTCGAGTAGGCGGTGCCCGCTGCAGTGAACGAGGCCATGGATCCGGCCTCGGTGATGCCCTCTTCGAGCACCTGGCCGTCCTTGCTCTCGCGGTAGTAGAGCAGCTTGCCCTTGTCGACGGGTTCATACACCTGACCCGCCGAGGAGTAGATCCCGACCTGACTGAAGAGCACGTCGAGCCCGAAGGTACGAGCCTCGTCCGGGATGATCGGTACCACCCGGCGACCAACCTGCTTGTCTCGGATCAGGTTCGCCAGCAGCCGCGCGAACACCATCGTGGTGCTCGCCTCACCCTTCGCCATTCCCGCATCGAATTCCGCATAGAAATCTGGCTCCGGCAGCGTGAGCGGCACCTGGATGCGGTCATTGCGCTTGGGAATCGTCCCACCGAGCGCCCTGCGGCGCTCCAGCATGTACTGGACCTCCGGGCTGTTCATGCCCGGATGCACGAACGGCGCCTCGGCCAGCTTGTCGTCGGGCACCGGCAGCTTCAGGAGGTCGCGGAAGGCCTTGAGCTCCGCGAGCTCCATCTTCTTCTTCTGGTGGGTGACGTTGCTGCCCTCGAAGGAGTGGCCCAGGGTCCAGCCCTTCACGGTGTGCGCGAGGATGACGGTCGGACGCCCCGTCTGCTCCACCGCCGCCTTGTAAGCGGCGTAGAGCTTCACATGGCTGTGGCCTCCGCGTCGCAGCTTGCGGATCTCCTCGTCGGACAGCTGCTCGACCATCTCTAGCAAGCGCGGATCGGTGCCGAAGAAGTCCTTGCGCGTGTAGTCGCCGGGAGCGGTGGTGTAGCGCTGCCACTGACCGTCCACGACTTCGTTCATGCGGCGACGCAGCACGCCCTCGTGGTCCTTCTCGAACAAGGCGTCCCACTCCTCCGCCCAGATCACCTTGATCACGTTCCAGCCCGCGCCGCGGAACAGAGCCTCGAGCTCCTGCACGATCTTGCCGTTTCCTCGCACGGGCCCGTCGAGACGCTGCAGGTTGCAGTTGATGACGAAGATCAGGTTGTCGAGGCCTTCCCGCGCGGCAATGCTCAAGCTGCCCAGGGATTCCGGTTCATCCGTCTCGCCGTCGCCGAGGAATGCCCACACCCGCGACTGCGAGGTGTCGACGATTCCACGCGCGTGGAGGTAGCGCGCGAAGCGGGCCTGATAGATCGCCGAGAGCGGCCCGAGCCCCATGCTCACGGTGGGGAACTCCCAGTAGTTGGGCATCAGCCGCGGATGGGGGTAGCTCGAGAGCCCGACACCGCGCTCCGCCTCGCGCCGGAAGTGCTCCATCTGCTCCAGACTCACTCGCCCCTCGAGGAACGAGCGCGCATACACGCCCGGCGCCGCGTGGCCCTGGTAGTAGACCAGGTCGCCGAGCCCATCGTCCTTGCCGCGGAAGAAGTGGTTGAAGCCAACCTCGTAGAGGCTAGCGCTCGACGCGTAGGTGCTGAGGTGGCCGCCGATGCCCGGGAACTTCACGTTGGCGCGGTGCACCATGGCGACGGCGTTCCAGCGGATGTACTGGCGAATCCGCCGCTCGATCTTCGTATCCCCAGGGAACTCCGGTTCCTGATCGCGCGGGATCGTGTTGACGAAGTCGGTGACCAGCGGCCCGTCGGGGACCACGCCCGAGAACCTCGCGGCGTCGAGGATCCGCCGCACGATGAAACGTCCGCGCTCCTTGCCGACGTTGGCCACCACCGAGTTCAGCGACTCGATCCACTCGGCAGTCTCCTGGGGATCCGTATCAGGTGCTTCCGGAAAATAGTTGTGCACTCTGGCTCCTCTAGCTTGATTGCCTCCGAGCTCCTGCCCTCGCTCGCGAGCCCCGAAGCGGTCCGGCAAGATTCGTAAGGGCAAGCGCCTCAGGCTTCAAGCGCAGAGCGGAGCGAGCGCGCGGTCGTCCCCCACCAGGTCCGTTGAGCGGCACTCCATAGGGCCAGCTGCCACAGGGCTCCCCGCGCTGGATTGCGCAGATCCTACGCGGCCGACCCGCCCCTTGAGCGGTCGAGGCGCGCGCGGCCAACCGCCGACAATCCGCCCCGATGCGCGCTCACTGACTGCAGGCAGCCGCCGGCAACTGGCTGATCCATTCGCGGATCAAGCCCAGCGCCTCGGCGTGAGGGATCTTGGTGGCCAGCGGAGGCATCCGCACCTTCGCTTCCGCTGAGGCGGTTCGGCACAGCAGGATCGACTCATCGGGCTTGCCGGGGACCACGTCGAACTGGAGTTCGCACGTCGCTCCGCCCGCCGACGTCGGCTGCTTGCACACGCCCCAGTTCGTCGCTTCTTGAGTCTCCGGATCGGTGCTCGCCCAGTCGAGCCACATCCCGCTCGACGAAGCGAACCCGTCCTCGCGGTGGCAGCTGGCACAGTTGGAATCGAAGTAGGAGCGCATGCGGTCGCTGACGCTCCCGTTTCCGAATGGATCCACCAGCTGCTCCCGTTCGGCGGGCGCATCGATCCAACCGAGCTTCTGGAAATGGTCCACCTGGTTCTCGGTCACGTCACCGTAGTCGTGATCCCAGTTGAGCTGGCGAGTGCGCAGGCCCTGGGCATTCATCGCCTCGTTCTCGCCGTGGCAGGTCTGACAGGCGTTGACGTTGGGCACGCTGTAGGCGTTCGTGAGGGTCTCCCCCGCTCGATTCACCCAGCTCACGTCGATCGTCGCACCAGCGACCTTGCGCTCCGCCTGCTGTCCCGACTGGTCGTAGACGTAGGTCTCCGCGACCCACTTCGTCTCCGACTCGCGGAACAGGATGCGCGTCTCCATCAGGCGCTCCTTGTCGGGAGAGATCCGTTCAGGCACCCCCTGCCGCTCGTCGAGCACGTAGGAGAAGGTCTTGATCAAGGCGCCCCCCACCGGGATCGTCCACACACCGGTGTCGCTGTACTGGATCTTGGTTCCGGGCGGAACGTAGATGAAACGGCGCTTGTTGGTGTAGTCACTGTACAGCGGAGCGATCGGTTGAAACGGCTCGACCCCTGGGGCAGGCGTCTGTTGACCGATGTCGCTGAACAGGTGCCATTCAGCCAGCGATGCGAAGTGCTCCCCGGCTGCTGGCACGGTCACGCCCTCGGGCTCCGACGCCGTCTCATCGTCGCCGCTGCAGCTCAGGAGGCTGGCCGCGACGCCCGCCACACACAGCCAACGCAACACTCGCGCAGTTCGGTCTCCGACTAGCTGGTATCGACGCATGATCTTCTCTCGGCTCTCTGTGCACTGCGCCGGCCCGGCGCGAGCAGCTGTGATTGTCGTTTCGCCGCATCCGAGCAGACGCAGGCTCTTCTGGGGGTGAGGTTGCGCTAGCGCGGGATGCGGAAATTGTCCAAGGGCACGGGGAATCCGCTGGGCAGGCGCGCCGGTCGCGGCTGCTGGCGAGTCCGGTCGGTGAGGCCCTTGATCAGGAAGTGCGTGATGTCATCGACCAGATCGTCCGCGACCGCCGAGGGAGCAATACCCGCGCTGAAAGCCAGCTCAGAGCGCACCGCGTCTTCCACCGTGGGCGCCGTTCCCGCGTGGAAATAGGGCTCCGAGTCCCGCAGGTTGCGCAGGGTGGGGACGCGAAAGGCGCCCCTGTCCGCCGGGTCGTTGCTGACCTCGAAGCGGCCCTCGTCGGCGACACCGTCTGCATTGACCTGCCCGCGGTCAGCGTACAGCTCCAGCTCGAAGCGTGGCGGCACGTGACAGCTCACGCAACCCTGCTCGGCGAATGCTTCCATTCCTCGCTTCGACTGTTCGCTCAGAGCCCCGAGGTCGCCCTTCGCATAGCGGTCGTAGGGGGCCCAGTCGCTCACCAGAACCCGCTGAAAGGCCGCCAGGGCACGAGCCACCTGTCCGAAGTCCAGGGCCTCGCCCGGAAACGCCTCGGCGAACAGGGCCGAGTACTCCGCGTTCGCGCGGAGCGCGGCGACGACGCCAGCTTCGGAGCTGCCGAGCTCCTCGGCGGCGGTCAGAGGGGCGCTGACTTGCTCCTCGAGCGTTTCCGTACGACCGTCCCAGAACAGACGCTCTCGAAAAGCCACGTTCCACAGCGACATGGAGTTCCGACGCGTGTGATTCGGGCCGACGCGACCAGGGCCAACGGCTCCGACCCCGTCGAGCCCGACGCTGACCGGCAGGCCGTCGCTCATGCCCCAGTGTTCACTGTGGCAGGTGGCACAGGCCGTGGTCCCGTCAGCGCCCAGCAAGGGGTCGTAGAAGAGTAGCTTACCGAGGTCGGCCTGCCGCTCATCGGGAGCCTCGTAAGCTGGCCAGGTCCCGGGATCCCACGGCAACTCGGGCGTCGCCGTCGATTGCTCCTCACCCCCACCCCCGCAGGCGCTCAATACGGCGACTGCGAGGCCGGCCCAACTCACTCCTCGGAGTGGGGCCCCCTGCGAGTGTCGGGTGGATCCGCTCATGACTAGGGCAGTGTGATCGGATCCAGGTCGGGCAGCGTGCAGGAGTGAGGACCGACGTCCGTCGAGTGCTTCGATGGATCGCCCACGCCCGCGAGCCCGCCGAAGTCTCGGAAGGTTTGGTCAGGCGATTCGCCCAAGCAGAGCTTGGCGGAACCCGGGCTCTTCTCCGAGCCGTCCCACACGACCTCCTCCAGCGTGGCGACGCCCAGCGTGGCGAGGATCCCTGCCGGCATACCGCCGATGTTCTCGAAGGTGTTGTCGTGGATATAGATTTCCTCGGGGTAACCGTCCGTCTCGGTGTCCATGCTCACCATGCCCGTCACTTCGTCCATCGTGACCTGGCCGACGATGCCCACCGCCGTGGATTTCTGGTCCTTGATCGTGTTGCCGAAGACACGCACCTTGTCCGAGTTCAGCAGGATGATGCCGACGCCCGGGGGCAGGAACGACACGACGGTGTTCTTCTCGCCGAAGTTCGAGCGGTTGTTCTCGTAGATCATGTTGTCGCGCACGATCGTCAGCTCGCTCGCCTTGCGCTGCAGATTCGGCAGCAGCGGAATGAAGATGCCGGTGGTGTTGTCGTAGGTCGTGTTCTCGTAGATCTCGGCGCCGGTCGTGTTCTCCACCTCGATGCCGATCACGTTTCCGTGAGCGGTGTTTCGCCGCAAGATCGCGTTCTCCGATTGCCCCAGGTAGATCCCGGCATCGCTCGCGCCGACCACCTCGCAGTCCTCGACCAGAACGTCCTTGGCCTTCGTCGGGTAGACGGCGTAGGCGCCGTTCTCTGTCTTGGACTCGTCCCAGACCACCTTGATCTTGCGAAACACGACGCCGGTCGCGCCGCTGACGACGATGCCGTTTCCGCGGGTGTTGCGTACGGAGAAGTTCTCGATCGTGATGTCGTCACCCGTCGCGAGCATGCCGTCGTCGCCCTCGACCTGACCGGAGAAGTCGAGCAACACGTCATCCGGGCTCTCTCCGACACCACGAATCGTCAGGCCCCGCGTCGCACCAACCGAGAGCTGATCCTTGATCATGTAGGTGCCCTTCTTCATGCACACCGTCTGGTCGCTCTGAGCTTCCACGAACGCCGTCTGCAGCGCCTCCGTGTCGTCGTCACTCGGGGCGACGACGATGTCGCAACCTTCGATCCCGCCGCCCCCGGAGCTGTCGTCGGAGTCGCTACTGCAGCCGGCCACGGCGCCGAGCAGAAGACCACCGATGCACAAGTGTGAGAACAAGCGAAAAGACATGCGAAAACCTCCTGGGGGGCGAGTGTCGGCGCGCTTCGAAGGCGCAGACACGCCCTCACCCGACTGAGGGGTTGGTATACCAAACTCGCGCTAGGCGCGCCGCGATTCGGAGCGAATTACCACCCGCGAAGGCGCGAAAAGACAACCCGGCGGCAGAGCCGCCACGGGCGCGCTCCACATCGGTGCCAGCCCGAACGCCGGGTACCAACGGAATGCTCGCGACGAGGGCCATATCCGCGCGGGACCCCGCCATTGCGCAGCGCGCCATGAACGCGGGCGACCAAAATCGCCCAAGCGCCTGCCCCCAGGGGGAGGCGTTCCCAGCTGACTCTCCCTATAAGCTGGTTGGTGCCTCGTTCCCTCGGTTTCGTGTTCTTCTTCACGATCGTGCTGCTCTTGGTGGGCAGTGTTCACTACTGGATCTGGGCGCGCCTGGTGCGTGATCTCGCGCTGCCTCCGGGTTGGCAGCGTGCCCTCGGCGCTCTGGTGGTCCTGCTCGGCCTGAGCGTGCCGCTCACCTTCTACCTCTCGCGAGCGCTGGACCCTGGCAGCGCGAGGCCGCTGCTGCTGGTGCTCTTCGCCTGGCTCGGCATCATGTTCTGGTTGGTTGTGTTGCTGGGCGGTGCCGAGCTCATTCGTGTTGCCGCATGGATATGGGAGCGTACGCGGGGTCAGGTCGAGCCGGCGTTCGCGGCCGAGCGCCGTACGCTGCTCGCTCGCGCACTGGGCGGCGCGGTGGTGCTGGTGGCAGGCGGCTTCACTGCGTTCGGGGCGCGCTCTGCGCTCGGCCGGGTGCAGGTGAAACGCGTGGAGATCCCGCTGAAGCGCCTGCCCAGGGCGCTGGATGGCTTCAGCATCGTGCAGCTCAGCGACGTGCATGTGGGGCCGACGATCGGTCGCGACTTCATCGAGGAGATCGTCGCCACCTGCAACGCGCTCGAGGCCGATGTGGTGGCCATCACGGGCGACCTGGTCGACGGTCCTGTCTCCAAGCTGAGCGACGCCGTCGCTCCCTTGGCGGAGCTCCGATCCCGCCAAGGCGCCTTCTTCGTCACCGGCAACCACGAGTATTACTCGGGCGCCGAAGCCTGGTGTCGTCACCTGAGCGAGCTGGGATTGCGCGTGCTGCGCAACGAACACGTCACCCT
>JAGQIY010000049.1 GCA_020430865.1 Myxococcales bacterium | reverse complement strand
GAGGAAACACAATCAGCGCAGCGCTGCTCGACCCCGGTTCAGGGTCGGGGCGTGTGTTCCAGCTGTCGCTGACTGGCGGGAGTGCCTTGCCCGCTGGGACCTACGTTTGGCGAGTCCAGATCGGTGGCACCAAGTTGGAGGCGACTCCCACCAACTCGGCGCAACTCGACGGTGAACCGAATCCACCCATGGCGGTGCCGAGCGGAAACGGCTTCGCTGGCGGAACCTTCGAGGCACGCTTCGTCGTGACGAGCGGAAGCTGAAAGGACTGACCGATGAACGCAAGTCTATCCGGATGTTCGTGCGGTTGCAGTCCTTGCAGCTGCGGCTCGGCTCCGCCGTGCCAAGACTTCAACCCGCCGCGGCCCTGCTTCTTTCCTGGGCAGCTGGTCACGGCGGACGACCTCAACGCGGTGATGACGTACGTGCAGAGTCGTGAGCGGCTCATCATGCAGCTTGCCGGCGGCTGGGGGATCCTCGGAGGGTTTCAGGTGGAGCCTGCAGGGACGGAGTCGAAGACGCTGCTGAGCGGTGCCGACACGCAGACCTACGTGGCAGGGGTCACGCTGAACCCACAGGTGGTGATCGGCAGCTCGGTACGGATCACACCCGGGACAGCGATCGACAGCGCGGGCCGCCTGTTGAACCGGAGCGTGGCTGAGCCGCTGGATCTCGAGCGAGCGAGTCGCGGGCTCGGTGTTCCGCAGCGCACGGCGACGTGCGAGGAGTGGTTTGGTGCTCGGTTCTGTTCGGCGATTCCGGCCGGAACGATCACCGCAGCTGAGTTCTGGTTGGTCGCGGAGTACGTGGAGACCCCGACGCGGCCGATGCCGGCGCTCGCTGGGGGTGGGCAGTGCGAGACGGGAGGCACTTGTGATTTCACACGGAAACAGCCCGGCGTGAAGCTGAGCCTGGTAAAAGACCTTCCGCGAGGCTTCTTCATCCACGGCTGCCTGGAAGCTCCAGAGATCCCCGGTCTGGACGCGCTGATTGAGTTGGTCGCGTCGAACGGCGCCGACGGAGGAGGTGGCGGCGACGGTGGTGGCGGTGGTGGCGGTGGTGGTGGTGGTGGCCCAATCGTCGGGGGAGAAGAGGTCCCGTCGACGACCTCATTCGTGAACGCGAGCACCCCAAAAGCCGGAGCCAACACGATGGTGCGCACGAAGTTCAGCTGCGTGGACTTCCGCACGGTCCCCCAGATCTACGAGTTGCTCGCGAACGTGAGCTGGGGCGCGTGCTGTCGTCGGCCAGCGATCGCGTTGGGCCGTCTGATGTTGATGACTCAGGCGACCAGCCTGGAGCTGCGCGAGTCGCCCTACTACGTGCTGATCGATCAGGGCTTCCCCTATCGGCGTCAAACGCCGACGAACGCCGCTCTTCAGATGATGCAGACGATTCGTCAGGCAAACGAACTGTGCCCCCCCGAGGAGATGTGAGATGAGCGTTGTCCCGATTCGCCCAGTATTTCAAGACGGCCAGCGCCTGACCGCCGAGCGCTTGACTCAAGCGCTCGAGTTCCTGCGCACGATGTTGCGGCGGGTGCTGCTGGCGCCGCTCAGCAGTGGAGTCGCGGGGGGCTTCGAGCTGACTCCCACAGAGGCCAGTGGACCGAGCGGCGTGCTCACCGTCGCACCGGGCTTGGCCATCGATGGCCAGGGGCGACTCATCGTGGTGCCGGACACGCTCACCTTTTCTCTTGCGGATATCGTTGCGGGGTCGGGCATCGCGCCGGCAGCGAACAAGATCGTACGGGTCTGCCTGGCGCAGAAGGAGAGCGCGGACTCTGGGCCGTGCTCCCCGTTTGCCGCGCTGGGGGTGGAAGAAGGCTACGAGGTGCTGTTCAAGGAAGAGGACTTGAACACAGCGCTGCAGGAGGTCCTGAGCAGCTACAAGGAGCCGAACAGCGTACCCGCGTGGGGAGACCTGGATCCGCCGTACGCGACGCCGGAGGGCTCCTGCGTGACGCTGGGGCACGTGGTGTTCGCGGACGCGACTACCTTCTACGCCACCGATTTCTATCGCGACGGTGTTTCCCCGAGGTTTACTGCTATCCGCAACACAGCGGGCACTCCGAGCATCCTGCTGAACGAGCTCAACCTGCCGGTCACGCCGTTGAATCCGTCGGGAAAGGTAGCGGTCGTTGCCGTGCCCGTGGCGACGGTGTTTGGGCCGAAGCCGGTGATCGTGCAGCCAGGCGCAGGGATGGCGGTGCTGGGACCGGCGTATTTTCAGGACCTCACGGGCTTCAGCGTACAAGCGACACATGTCAGCCGCTACCAGTCCGGAATCAACGCGGGGCAGGTCTCCCAGAACAACCCGCGCGTGTTCGAGTTTGCAGGTGGCGCGGATTCACTGACCAACTCCATTCAGACCGGACTTGCGGGGGTGAGCGCCGTGCCGATCGAGTTCGATGGCAGTAATGGACCCGTGAACAATGCCGGCGAGCCGCTGTTGATTCTTCCAAGCAACTCTG
>JAGQIY010000622.1 GCA_020430865.1 Myxococcales bacterium | reverse complement strand
CATATGGAGGGCCTCCGACTGCCTCTGCCGTCACGTACAAAACTTTCTCATTCGCTGAGATCTCCACAGCGCTCGGAAACAACAAAGTCGGGGACAGGAGCACGTCGAGCGTTCCAAACTTCGGGACGACATTCATTTCTAGCGCGGGAGACGGATCGACAATTCGGCCCTTTGAGACGTTGCGGGGCGACGCCGGACGCGAAACGCGCTGGGAGGAACTCAATGACGACCGGATGATGCTTTCTTCTGTCGCTTGATTTGTCGAACGTAGATAGAGATGCTGCTGTTCGGCGTCCTTAGCCATGACCTTGCTGGTCCGGACTCCAGAACTCGGGAGATCCGAGCAATAGCTCTTGCCCCGATTCTCAAAATGTCCCGGAACAGTGGACTCGCCGATGCAGGAGGCTCGCGGTAGCCCTCCCGAAGAATGGGCGGTTCGGTCGAGCGTGGTATCATTATCAGGCATCTCACACCGTCGTATGGTCCCGCGAGCGAAGAAGGTGAGGCCCACGGTGAGCTGAAAATAATTCTTCTACAATGCTAGTTCCCCGTCAGCCCAGATGTCGAACTTGTTCGTCCACTCCACAGCCCTCAGCCTGTGAGACGAAACGTACCACGATCTTGGGAGTCCACACCAGCGCCATCACTCCCCAGAGCTCGTGCCACCCCACGGGAGACGAGCCGATACACCCTTGAGAGACGTCAGCTCTCGCCGGCACTCGCCCATGCCCTCCGCAGGTTTTCCAGGTGCCTCTCGACCTCCGCGATCAAAGTGAGGAGCGCAGCCCGCTCCGCGTCGCTGATCTCCGTCGGCTGCAGGCTATCCATGCTCTTCAGGAAGGTCTTGAGACCACGGACGGCCTGCATCTGCGGGAGCGCGCGCGGGCCCTCCCGGTGACGGGGGAGTCGGTCCTTCACCTCGTCGTCCTGCAGGTAGATGCGGGCTTCCTCGGCCGTGAACCCTGGCCGCTTCTTCAGCACGGCCGCGATCGCGAGGGCTTCGTCCCCCGTGACGTCCGGGTTGGCGAGCAGGTACTCGAAGAAGTCGAAGGTCGCGTCGTCGTCCGTCGAGAGGCGCTTGAGCGCGCGCCCGTGCTTCTCAGTGAGCTTGCCGCTTGCGATGGCGTCGCGGTACTCGCGCCGGAGCTTCAGCATGCCCAGGTAGTGGAACACGGAGCGACGCGACATGCCGACGCGCTCGGCCAGGTCCTCGTAGGAGCGCACGCCGAGCTGTGTTCGCAACTCCTTCAGGGCAGTCGCTCGTTCGATGGGGTTGAGGCCTTCCCGCATGAGGTTCTCGACGAGCGCGGCGACCTGGGCTTCGCTGTCTCCACGCGCTCGGACGATCGCGGGGATGGCCTTGAAGTGAGGATCATCCTCAGCGAGCTGCTGAAAGGCCCGGAAGCGACGCTCACCAGCCACGATCTGGTACTGGTCCGTGCCGTCGAGCGGGCGCACGACGATGGGTTGCACCAGCCCTGCGGTCCGGATCGACTCGGTGAGCTCATCGAGCTGTCGCTTCGAGAACGACTTGCGCGGCTGATCAGGGTTCGGCTCGATGCGTTTGAGTTCGATCTGCT
>JAGQIY010000621.1 GCA_020430865.1 Myxococcales bacterium | reverse complement strand
CTCGGCGCGTGCTTCTCAGCGCTCGTCCGCGCCAATGTCGGGGGCGGAGCCCTTGTCGTGGGTCTCGCCGTCCAGGTCGACGCCGCTCTCACCCAGCGTGACTCCCTGATCGACGGCCGCGTCCGCGGCGCTACCAGCGGCCAGATGGAAATCACCGCCGCCTGCATTCACGAAGATGGAGAGCGGCGCTGCCTCCAGGTTGCCATCGAGCGTCCCCATCGCGCCGTTGCGCACGGTGATGCGCTGAGCGAGGTTGTTCTTGATCTCCACGAGCGTGTTCCCGAAGCGGTAGTCGATGCCAGTGAAGAAGCCTGTCGCGCCGTCACCGATCGCGATCGTGTTGTGGAAGACCTTGGCACCCCGCGCTTGATCCAGCTCGATGCCAGTGTCGAAGTAGGCGATGTTGGCCCAGATCACGTTGTTCCGGATGACGCCGTCGTAGTGCCCGATGTAGCTCACCCCCGGATATGGATCGTCGGGGTAGTCACGGGTGTTGCCATTCTCCACCAGGCCGAAACCAACACCGCGAGCGCAGTCGATGATGGCGTTGTTCTCGACGAGTGTGTCTCGCGATGCGCTCCAGAAGTGCACCGCGTGTTCGGCGAGACCTTCGCCGGCGCAGTAGATCCCCTTGAAGGTGTTCTGGCGCACTTCCCAGCCGCGAGCCGAGTGCCCATCGATGCCTCCGGTGTAGCAGCCTCCGGGGTTACGCTCGATGTGCGGTCGCCCCGCGTCGGTGAGCTCGAAATACGAGCACTCCACGCTGCCGTCGTCGGCGAAGGCGTCTCGCGCGGAGTTCTGGTTGATTTTGACGAACTGCTCGCCGCCGTCGATGATGCGCATGCCGTAGATGCGCGTGCCGCTGACGATCTCCCCCGCCTCGTCGGGGGTCACATGGATCGGGTGGTTCACCGCGTGGGTCACCGTGAAGTGCGCGAGGGTCACGTTGGATGCGTGCACGGTGACCATTTCGTCGGTCTTGTACTCGCCGTCGAGGATCACCTTGCTGGCATCACCGCTCTCTCCCCGCAAGGTGACGCCGGGAGTCTTGAGTTGAAGGCGGCGGTTGGCTTCTCCGCTGGCGGTCATGGTGTAGGTGCCATCGGCCAGCAGGATGGTGGTCCCCGACGCGGCGTTCGCCACGATGCCCGGGAGCTGGTCGGCGTCACCGGGCGTGACGCGTACGGTGTTTCCGCTCGGCATCGCAAGCGGAGCGCAGCTGCCGAGCCCGGGGTTGCCAGCGCTGCCGGCGGAGCCCGCCGCTCCGGCGGAGCCGCCGTTCGCACCGGCGCCTGCGCCACCTCCATTGCTCGCGCCCCCATTGCCCGCGCCTCCACTAGCTCCGCCCCCGCTCCCGCCTTGGGTCGCGCCTGCGCTGCCACCGCTGTTGCCGCCGCCGCTGTTGCCTCCGGCGCTGGAGTCGTCGGAGCCGCAGGCCAGAGGACCGGAGCACAGAGTGAGCAACAAGCCACCGAACAGGATGCGAGACATGCGGGGAGTATGCGCGCGCGGCACGCCGATCGATAGCCGCCGGAGCAGCAAAACTGGCCGAGTTCTCCGCCTCCTGGGGGCTCCGCTCCACGCCTTCGGACGGGATTGGGGGCGAGGGCCAACATGCGGCCCGCATTCTCGCATGAGAACCTGACCGGAGGGTTTGGCTAGCGGCGCTTGCGGCGCACCCAAGCGAGTCCGAGCGCCAGTCCCAGCAACCACGGTGAGCGTGACGGGCTGTGCTCGCTGCCCGGCGCGCTGCAGGCGCAATCCCCCGAGTCCGAGCCGGAGCCGCCGATACAGTTTCCTTGGGGATCTGTTCGGCACAGAGCACTGCTGCCACCAGATTGCGCGTTACCACCCATGGCATTGCCAGCGCTCCCGGAGCCGCCATTCCCTCCCTCGCCCGAGTTGCCCCCGCCGGGGTCCGGCGGGGCGCCGGTGATCGCGTCGGCGCGGCCGTTGATGTACTCCTCGATGGCAGTGTACCCGCTCGGCAGCTCGTTCGCGCTGTCATCGGTGTTCGGATCGAGGCCTTGTTCGGCCTCCCAGGCGTCGGGCATGCCGTCGTCGTCGCTGTCCGGAGGTGGTTCGTCCGGGCTCAGGCCCTCCAGCATGTCGCTGGGCACCTCCGCGCCCCAGGCGCCTCCGCGCTCGTGGACCTCCGTCAGCGTCCGTCGTGTGATAATATCGCGCGGAAACGCTCCGGCGAACTGTAGCACCCGCTGGTAGGCTTCCTCGGCGCTGTCCAGTCGATAGCTGGCGTAGCCTGGCGTCTCCGTCGTGAAGTCGAACGGGGAGTCGACCCAGGCGCCGTCGCCGAGCATGTCCTCGAACGTCGAGTGCCCGCCGTCGGTCCACGGGTTGTCGACGTAGTCCTGGAGCTCATCCGGGTCGTCGATATAGTTTCCGTGCAGATAGTAAGACGCTCGGGCCTCGCTGGACTCGTCGTCGAAGTAGAACGGGAAGATGTCAGCAGATGGCCCCTCCCGGTAATAGTTGCCGACGATGTTGAAGTCGCCGGCGGCTGCGTTGTGATGCACGAACCCGTTCCGGGTGTCGTAGATCAGGTTGTTCGTCACCTCGGCTGGACCGACCGCGAGCGCCGGCGCGCGGTTCCTGTGATGGGCGAAGAGGTTGTGATCCACGCTGATGAGCCCGCCGCCGGGTCCGTTGATCAAGCCGTAGTTGTGCTCGCCCTCGGAGTGTCCGTACAGCCCGGACTCCTCGATGGTGCTCCACTGGATGGTGGCTTCGCGAGCCTCGTAGAAGTCCACGGTCTCATCGGAGCCCCAGCTCACGCTGACGTGGTCCAGGATGAAGCGCGAGTTTCGTGAGAGCTGGATCCCGTCGTACTGGTCGCCTCCGCCGTCGCTCGGTGTGAGCGGCGGCGGCCGCACGCGTACGTGGCGAATGATGATGTTGCCCACGCCAAAGTCGTACGCGCCGAACAACCTGCCCCGGATCGTGATGCCGCCGCCGGGCGCGGTCTGCCCGGCGATCGTTACGTCGCCGTGTTCGATGGTGTGGTCGCCCTCGATGATCCCGCTGACCGCGAACACGATGACGCGCGGTCCGCTCTGGGCGAGCGCCGCCTGGAGACTCCCGGGACCGCTCGAGGCCAGCGTGGTCACCTTGATCACACGGCCACCGCGACCACCGCTCGCCGCGGCGCCAAAGCCCTTTGCCCCAGGGAAAGCCGGCAGGGCTAGAGCGGCCCCTGCCGTCGCCAGCAGCAGTCCGCCTGACAGAAGACCCACGCGCAGCGAACGCGCTCGGCGTCGCGACCAGCCCCTCGCACACATCACCCGAGCATAGCCCCGGGGCACGGCGAGTGGTCAACTCTCATCCTCTTCACCACACCTGCGACGACGTATGCGGTCGCGGTCTGGCTCGTACACGGTCGTCGGCTTGCGCTCTCGGTTCAGCGGCCGAAGCTCGTCGTCACTGGCGCAGGAGCACCCCCCCTCGCGCGCCCCCCCCCTCGCG
>JAGQIY010000620.1 GCA_020430865.1 Myxococcales bacterium | reverse complement strand
TGGTTCAGCCGTAGCGCGGCCTGGCTCAGCACCTCGCGCACCGTCTGCGTCGCGCGCTGTTCTCCCGCGCGCAGGCGCCCGCCGAGCTGGTTCAGCACGAGCGCCAGCTCCGACTCTCCGGCCATCGCTGCGGATCCGCGCAGGGCGTGGAGGACGCTGCGCGCTTGAGCGGGATCGTCCGTCGCATGGGGCAAGCGCCGGCCGATCTCGTTAGCCAGCAAGCGTCTCAGCTCGAGAACCTCTGCGTCGCTCATCGTACAATTTACCGCGTGGAAAAATAAATCCAGGCGACTCTTCCCCGCTCAGTCGTCGCCCCGTGTCAGGCCGCGCAGGACGTCCTTCAGCTCTGCGATGGCCGGCAGTAGCGGGTCCAGCGCGGTGGCCGCGGAGTTCTTCGAGGTCAGCTGGCCGAGGGCGACCAGCAGACCCTCTGCGTGGCGCGCGGCTTCGGCGATGTGCTTGGCCAGCTCCGGATCGGTACCGGTGACCCGCTGAACACGGCGCCCCAGTTCGCTCACGTCGTCGCTCAGCTGTCGTCCCGCTGCCTGGGCGCTGAGCAGCTCGTTCGCAATTTCCTGCGCGTGACTCTGGGCCTGCTCCAGGGCCGAGAGCGCGTCCTCGCGTTCAGACTCCAGCTGAGAGATCTGCGCTCCGTAGGCGTCCGTCGACTCCAGCCCGCGCTCCACCAGCGCCCGCACTTCTTCCCCCACCAGCAGCAGCGGCGTGCCCGCCGGTTCTCCGAGGCGGGCGCCCTCGAGTCCGGCGTTGAAGGCGATCAGCTTGATGCGCTCGAGCGCGTCCTTGATCGGCGCGGCGCTGGCCTTCAGCTCGCGGAGTCGCTCGTTGGTTCGATGCAGGTGCTGGCGGACGCCATCGAGGGCGCTGCGCTGCTGCGTGGCCTTGGCGCCAGCGCCGCCCAGCAGGCTCATGGTGCGCGAGCTGCTCTGGACCAGCGCCTCGTGCTGCTCGAACAAGTGGGCGTCGTCGATGGCGCTGCTCTTCTTCGCGTCACGGCGCCTGCTGGCGCTGGTCATCCAGCTCATCAGGTCCCCCAACAGGGCTCCACCCTTCTGTGGTTTGAACATGGGCATTCCTCTCCGTCCTCGAGCGTACTCCCGGACGCCTCGCGTTCTCCGAGCCTACTCCAGCGCCTGCAGCACCAGGCCCAGGTCGAGCGCCTGGACCGCCTCACCGCGAAACTCCACGCTCATCGCGTCGAGTCGCGGGAAGGCGCCGCTCTCGAGCACGCTCACCCCGCTCACCGCCACCGTCTCCGTCGCGCCCTTCGTCGCGGCTGGATCGACGCCGGGGGTCGACTCCCCCGACAGCTCGCACAGCACGAGCTGCGAGGTCCCCTCGCCCAGGGCGACCACTGGCACCACCTGACCGTCGATCAGCGCCATCCCCAGCGCAGAGTTCGGGACCGGAGTCACCGCGGTGCTGCGGACGACCCGCATCGCAATCCGTGCGGAAATAAAGGCGCGGTTCAGTCCCAGCGCGTCGCGATACTCCAGCACGAGCCCGTGGGCCTTGCTCCGCTGCCTGCTTGAAGGGCTCTGCTCCGGCTGATCCGCCATTTGCCTCGAGGCTCGCGGCGTCGAACTCCGAGGCTCGTCCTCAGCTCTCGATGCGCACGAGCCGCGAGTTTACGAACTGATAGAGGATCTTGCACACGTCGAACGAGCTCGCGTGCACTTCGGCCACGATCTCCCGCACGGTGCGTTCGCCGTCGATGGCGGCGAGCACGGTCGCCTCGAGCTTGGTGAGCTCGCTCTGCTTACCCATGCGCTCGATGGCCATGGGATCCTGGTAGAGCACGTTCTCGAAGTCGAAGCTGCCCTCGATCAAGCGCCACTCGTCGACCCGTCGGAAGCCTTCCATCACGATCGCACCCGTGGGTAACCCGAGGTCCGCTGCCTGAGCCGCGTCGCTCAGATCATCCAGCTTGAAGCTGAAGCGCCCGGAGTTCCAGCGCACGACCTCGTAGATCAGCTCGCTCGCCTGGCGCGTCAGCCCCTTGTGGAGCTGAGCGGCGTCGATCAACCCGCGTTCGATCAGCGCCTCACCGATCAAGCTGGACCGCGCCCGAGAGCCCGATGGCGGGTTCTGCTCCAGGTACTCGCTGAGCTGGGCCTCCTTGAGGGCGCCGTCCTGCACCAGGTAGCGTCCGACGCGAAACTCGCCGTGGAGACCCGCGGAGGTCGCCAGGCTCAGGTTGCCCTCCTTGATGAAGAGCACGATGCTGGCGCCCTTGCGGGTGCGGACCGTGAGGCTTCCGGTCTGACGCTGCAGTGAAAGCAGCTGGAGGACCTCCGCTATGGAGATCACGGAGACGTTCCCCGTCAGCGCGTCTGCGTTCTGCCCAGAGTCGACGAGGCCGCCAAGCGCCTGGCCGAGCTGGGCGACCGTGTCTGGTGTCAGCATGCGCTGGAACGCCATCTGATAGGTGCGCTCGTCGATGGCCGGGGTGAGCAGCTCCGGGCGCAGCAGGTCTGCGAGCGCGTCGGCGAAGTCCATTGCCACGCGGACACGGTTGACGCCGCCGTCGCGGCTCCAGCTCAGGGAGCTCGGCCGCAGGCTATCGACCACGTCGTCTTCCTCGAGCATCGTCTCGGCGTCGGGGACGGGACGCGCGCGGCCTTCCTT
>JAGQIY010000619.1 GCA_020430865.1 Myxococcales bacterium | reverse complement strand
CTGGGGCAAGGACAACGACTCCGGCTTCCACACGCTCAACTGGGGATCGTGCCCCGTCGACAAGTGTCAGGGGTACTGCAACGACAACCCGAACGACTGCTTCACGGTCGACACGTCGCCGTCGTTGACCTGCGCGGATCCAGACTCGGGCGCCGAAGACGGGCCAGTCATTCAAGCCTGTCAGTGAGCGTGAGGCTTCCGCCTCCCGGGTCTCGGCGTGGGTTGGTTGTCTCGTGCTCATGTCGTCGAGACTCGCGACGGGACCGACGGTGTGTTCTTCGCGCCTCTGAGCTGACGTCCGTGCCGTCGATGAGGACGATACGCAGCCGTTCGACCCCGACCGGTGCTACGTTGGAACGGTGCCTGAAGCTCGTCACGTTGGATCGGCCAACCGCTGGACGCTGCTCGGCGTGGGCCTGCTGGCCGTGGCCTGCGGTGAGGACGTCGCCGTGGGGTCCATGGGGGACTCGGGCGCGGGTGGGAGCGGAGGAGTCGGCGGCTCCGCTGCAGTTGGTGGTAGTTCCGCCAGTGGGGGCAGCGCGGGCTCGCTCACCAACGGCGGGACATCCGCCGGCGGCACTGCGAGTGGTAACGGTGGCAGTGCGAACGGTGGCAGCGGCCCTTGCGTGCCCACGCAGTGTCAGGGCCACGTATATCTTTGTGGAAACTGTGAGGACGACGACAACGATGGCTTGATCGACTCCGAGGACCCGGACTGCCTCGGGCCTTGCGACGACACGGAGGACTCCTACGCCTCCGGGATCTCCGGCGGCAACCAGGCCCCTTGCAAGATGGACTGTTACTTCGACCAGGACAGCGGCAACAACGATGGCTGCTACTGGTCGCATTCGTGTGATCCCCTGTCCCTCGACCCGACCTACTACCCCAGCGGAGACGCGTCGTGCCGCTACGACGCCAACGCGAACATCCCCGGCACGAGTCGGAGCTGTGACCAGCTATTCCAGGCTCAGGAGCTGGACTGCGCGAGCAACTGCGGACCGCTGACCCCCAACGGTTGCGATTGCTTTGGTTGCTGTGAGCTGCCCGCCGGCAGTGGCAAGTTCGTCTTCCTCGGCTCCGAGGTGAACAAGGCGCCGACTTGCGATCGAGGTGGTGTGGGCGACGCCTCGAAGTGCCACCCGTGCACCCCGGTGCCGTCTTGCTTCAACGACTGCGGTGAGTGCGAGCTCTGCGTCGGCAAGCATGCGCTGCCTCCGACCTGCGATCCTCCTGGTAGCGGTGGCGCTGGCGGTTCTGCCAACGGAGGTTCCGCAGGGCAAGGTGGTAGCGGAGGTAGCTCGCAGTGTGTCGACGGAGTCCAGGCTTGCGGGCTCCCAGGTCAGGCGCCCTGCATTGCCGGTTACTACTGTGTGACCGGGTGCTGCGTGCAGGCCCCGAGGTAGACCGTGCAACCGACCAGTAGGAGGGAAAACCAGTCGATGAACACGAGAACCCGCCGAGCGATGGTCGCGCTGAAGGTCGGCAAGCTGCCGCCCGGCGAGGAGCTGCAGCGGGCCTACCGAGACGCCTGGCCGGAGCAGGATCAGCTCGAGCCGAGCGGAGACGGGACCGCCTCCAAGATCGCCCTTGCGACCGCGCAAGCGTCGTTCGGCGTCGAGCTCGCGCCAGCGCCCATCCCCTGGGCAGATCTCGAGCCGGCCATTCGTGCTGCATTGCACTGGCCCGAAGCCGAGGAATCGCTCAAGCCCCACGTCGCGCACCTGGTGGTCACGGCCCAGAGCGACGAGCAAGACGCCGTCGACCTGATGCTGTCCCTCACCCGGATGGTGGCGGCGTGCCTGCTCACCAGCGAGGCCGCGGGTGTGTTTTGGGGGGGAGGCTCGCTCGTCAACAGCGCGGAGGCGTTCCTCGACGACGCGGGCGAGATGAGCCGGGAGTACCTCCCGCTCTACCTGTGGGTACGTTTTGGCCTGATGCGCGACAAGGACAAGACCGTGACGCTGTACACGTTGGGCCTCGACCAGCTCGACCTGATGGAGGTCGAGTTCCCACGCTCGCGCCTCGATCTCGAGACGCTGGTCGACCGCGCCTTCAACGTCGCCCACCATCTGCTCGATCATGGCGCCGTGCTGAGCGACCGCGACACCATCGGGCTCACGCCGCGCGAGCGATTCCTGGTGCGTCACGTGACGTCGGTGGTCGATCCGGAGCGCACGGTGTACTCCCTCTCCCCGGCGAGGCGCTAGCAGTGCTGCTGAAGAACCGCCAGTGCTCGGCAAATCATCGCTGATAGCCTACGTTCTTCAGGTGACCCAATGTATCCGCGCGGAAGCTTGCGAGGCGCGAGGGCAAAGCGAAGGCAGGCGAAGATGCGCACCCTCGTCGACCTCGAGGACGAGGTCGATTCCGTGGGGCTAGCGTTTCCCCTTGGATACGTTCAGCGCTGCGGCGGCCTTGATGAGCGCCTTCAGCGCCCGCTTGTCGAGCTTGTCGCCCTCGGCTAAGTCGATGGCGCGACGGGTGTTGCCTTCGAGGCTGGAGTTGAAGAGGTGAGATGGATCCGGCAAGGAAGCACCCTTGGCGAAGGTGAGCTTGACCTTGGCTTTGTAGATCTCGCCCGTGCAGAGGATGCCGTCGTGGGACCACACAGGGACACCCGGGGAAGTTGCCTTCGCCCACTTCCACTCTTCGATCACAGCCGGGTCCGCTGCCAGGATCACGGCCCGCACTTCGGCGAGCAGCCGTCCTCGCCAGTCATCGAACTCCTGAATGCGGGCGTCGATCGTCGCCGATGCGGAGGCTGCGCTTCCGGGCTGCTTCACGGTGGCCCTCTTCGCGGCGGTCTTCTTGGCAGGGGCCTTCTT
>JAGQIY010000618.1 GCA_020430865.1 Myxococcales bacterium | reverse complement strand
TCCGAGGCGCTCGACTTGCTGCAGAACGTCGAAGAACGGGACCTGATGGTGAGCGCCCACAGCTACACCGCGTTGGCCAAGCTACGTGAGTCGCGCCACGCGTTGCGACCGAGTTTCCTGGCGGCTCCCGGTGCCGAACTGGATCGCTTGCGCATCGAGCTCGAAGAGGCGCGCAGCGTTCGCATGCACGGCAAGAGCGTCCATCGACCGCTGGACAGCAAGGAGATCGCGCGCGCTCGGGCGTCTTCGCCACCGGTCAGCCGCCACCTGCGTCGGTTGTTCTGAGATGAGCGGGGGAGCGGGATGAGCTGGAGGAGCGCCGCGCGGATCTCTTCAGGGCTGCTGTTTGTCTGCTGTACGCTGGTCGCGCCGACGCAGGACGCGCGCGCATGCATCAACGGTGTGTACCACCACACGAACGCAGAGATCAGCTGGACGCGGTTCGTGGAATCGCGCCTCGACGCAGGGGCCAATCAGGAGGTCGTGGCTGCGTTTCGCAAGCGTCGCTACGAGCCGTTCGGCGAGTATGCCACGAACGATGAGCTCTCCAATCGTCGGCTGTTGATCCTGACGCTGGCCGTGGTCCGTCTCCACTCCGACCGGGGCGTCCTCGATCGGATCCTCGGTGAAACGGAAGTGCAGCGGCGAAGGGCGCTGCGTTGGGCAGCGCAGCAGGTGCATCGTCTCTGGGAGCTGCACCCGTCGGATGCGACGCTTCGCTGCGATCTGGGAGAGACCCTCGCCAGCTTGCCGGAGCGGCAGCAAGAGGCCTTCGAGCTGCTGGATCGAGCCGAAGACGCGGATCTGATGGTTAGCGGTCAGGCGTATGCGGCGCTGGCCAAGCTGCGATCCTCCCGTCATGCGTCGCGCCCGAGCTTTCTGGCCGCGCCTGGAGCCGAGCTGGACCGCCTGCGGATCGGCCTGGAGCGGGCGCGCGGCGAGCGCATGCGGGGAGCTCCGGTCAAGCGCCCTCTTCACTACCTCGACCAGCTACCGCTGCCACGCTGAGCCAGACCAGTTGCGGCGCTAGCCTTCGACCTCGCGCCGCAAGGACATCAGCAGTCCGCCCCACCACATGCCCAGCTTGCCCAGGAACTCGGGTACTGGGTCCTTGTGGCGCGCCGGATGATCCCCACGGATGTGGCTCCAGCCGCTGTGGGTGACGCACACCAAGGTGCCGCTCGGGCGCTCCTCGAAGCTGACTTCGACGAAGGTCTTCTCGTCGGGCCTGAAGTTCACCGCGCGCCACTCGAAGCACAGGCGACTCGGTGGTTCCCAGTGCGTGATGGTGCCCGTGCGGATGATCTTCTCGCTGCCGGTGTCGGCGCCGGTGCGGCGCAGCTCGAAGCGCTCGAACAGCGCACCGCCGACTCGAGGCTCCAGGTGCATCACGCTGCGATCCTTGCCGATGCGGTAGGCGAGCCCACGACGCCACCACCGATCGATGTCTTCCGTGAACAGTCGGAACACGTCGGCTCGATCCGCCCGGATCAAGACCGTCGCACGGGCTCGGTCGCCGTGAGGTACGTCGCCGCTCTCGCTCGTGTCGCTGAGCGGGCTCATTTGGCGAGCCTCGCTTCAGCGTACTCGGCGAATGCGCTCAGCTGATCGTTCCAGAATGCCTCCACTTCCATCACCCAGTCCCGGAGATCGGCGAAGCGCTCGGCCTTGAGGCGATACACCCGCTGCCTCGCGTCGTGCTCCGCCACTCGCTCTTCGACCAGGCCCGCCTTGCGGAGTACCTTGAGGTGTCGGCTCATCAGCGGGCGAGAGATCCCCAGAGCTTCCGCCAAGTCGCTCGACCGCCGCGGCTCGGCCCGCAGCAAGTCGATGGCGCGACGCCGCGCTGGATCAGCGAGAGCTGCCAGGGTCTCGTCCAGTCGAGGGTGAGCTTCTGGCATCAGCCCTTGCCGGTCTTCAGGCGCTGGACGAAGAACCAGTGATGGCCCTCTATATCTTCCGCGCGGTAACTCTTGTCGGCCCAGTACTCCTCGCCATAGTCGCTGACGAAGGGCTCGTCGATGATCGTCGCTCCCGCCTTGCGTGCGTTCTCGCAGTGGGCGTCGGCGTCGTCGATCATCACGCACTGCATCTGGGTGTTCTTGCCGCCCAGAGACCTTGGAGAGACGCCGGGGAGGGGTTCGGGGCGAGAGGACTTGCCGCCGGTCTGCCCCACCATGATCAGCCCGTCGCCGAACATCAGCTCGGAGTGCTCGATGCGGCCTCCTTCACCTTCGACCTTCAAGATCACTTCGAAGCCGAAGGCTTCACACAGCCAGTCGATTGCCTTGGCTGCGTCGTCGTAGAAGATCGAGGTGGAGATGCGCGGCCACGGATTGGGGCAGGGTTTCGTCGCTTGGTTCGCGTTGGCGCTCATGGCTGTTGTTCCTTCAGTAGGTCTTCAGACGTTGCTGGAAGTACCACTGGTGGCCTTCCAGGTCCTCGGCGAGGTAGCCCCGGTCCACCCAGTAGCCCTCGCCGTAGTCCGTGGTCTCGGGTTCGCTCAGGATGGTCGCACCAGCGCGCTTGGCGTGGGCGGCGTGCGCGTCCACGTCGTCGACGCAGACGCACAGCATCTGGGTGTTCATCCGGTCCAGCGTCCTGGGTGTTGCCCCGCGGATTGGGCGTTCCTTGACGCCTGACTGCCCGACCTGGCTGACCATGATGAGGCCATCGCCGAACATCAGTTCGGAGTGCTCGATGCGACCGCCTTCGCCCTCGACCTTGAGGATGACTTCGAAGCCGAACGCCTCGCACAGCCAGTCGAGGGCCTTGGCTGCGTCGGCGTAGAAGAGCGACGACGAGATGCGAGGCCAGGGCTTGGGACAGGGCTTGCTCGCCTGATCATGATTGCTCATGAAGTTAATGATTATCAGAAATGTTAATCAAGTGCAAGTCTCCCCCCGGATACTGCGGCGGGACGATCGTCGGTCACCCTGCACGCGGTGAATCAGCGTCCAGGAGGCGCTAGTGAGAGTCGGCCCGCTCGTACTGGAGCTCGAAGCCCGCTTGTCGCAGCACGAACCCGGCTTGGCCGAAGCGGACCTCGATGCCCGAGCCCTTGGTGAAGTAGGTATTGGAGACAACCGCAGGGAAGAGATGGAATGGGCGCTCGCCGGCGTGGGTCACCCGTAGACCATCGCGCTCGATGGCCACCTCGGCAACGCTCACTCCCTCGACGACGGGGTCCGGGAGCTTGCCCCGAAGCGCTTGGCGGCTCGCCGCGGTGAGACGGTAGTCTCCCACCACGCCCTCGCCTGCGGTGGCGTCGAAGTGGCCGAGCGGCCGCTCCTCGATCGGTGCCTCCGGTCGTTCCGTGAGGATCATCTTCAGCACCTTGCGGGTGATGCGACTGCTGTCGAAGCCGTCGTTGTTGCCGAGGAACGCGATCAGCAGATCCCGCTCAGGGACGCGCACCAAGTCCGCGTCGAAGCCGCTGATCGCGCCGGAGTGGACCTCGTACAGGACGCCTTGGAAGCTGTCCATGACGACGCCGCACGCGTAGTCGCCCTTCGCCGGAGTGGTGCGGAAGGTCTCGGTCCTGGGGGAGAGGAGCGTGCCGTTTGCCAGCGCGCGGTCCCATTTCAGCAGGTCGCTAGCCGAGGTGTAGATGGCCCCAGCCGAGAACGCGACGCTCGGATCGTCTGGTTCCGCCGTGACGAGCTGATCCGCGCCGTGCACGCTGTGGCCTTGCGCGAGATCGATGCGGCGGGTCGGACCGTCAGCCCCGCTGTGCGTCATGCCCGTGGGATCGAGGATCTGCGACTTCAGCAAGGCGGCGTAGGGTTGTGACGTAACCTTCTCCAGCACCATTCCGAGCAAGAAGTAGTTCGAGTTCGAGTAGTCGAACTTGCTCCCCGGAGGAAACGCGAGCGGCTGGTGCACGAAGAGCTCCAACACCGCGGCGTGGGGCGTGGGGTGCTTGGCGAGCGGCTCGAGCTTCGGGGACTGGGTGTAGTCGGCGATCCCCGACGTGTGGTGGAGCAGCTGAGTGATGGTCACCGGCTGGAGCGCTTCAGGGAGATCGGGCAAGTAGCTACGGACCGAGGCATCCAGGGAGATCTTGCCCGCGTCGACCTGGCGCAACACGGCGACGGCGGTGAACTGCTTGGTGAGCGACGCGATGTGAAACGCCGTGTCCGCGTCCGGCGCAGGGTCGCCGTACGCGCGCTGGAGGATCGGCTCGCCTGCTCGAGCGACGATCAAGTAGCCCCGGGGACGGAACGCAGGGCCCCAGTGCTTGCCGAAGCCCGAGACGTACGCGTCGACCCAGGGGCCGAGGTTCCGGTGCGCGGGCTGAGCGGCAGCGTGGCGCTCCACGCGAACCGGCGCCGCAGGCGCGGGTGCGGGGGCCGAAGCGCTGCAGGCCACGAGGGCCAGGGGCAGCAGGAAATGGAGGTAATGGAAGGGCTTCATGCAGGCAAGGACCCGCAGCTCGTCGAGACCATTGGGTATCCGGCCACCCGACCATTGACCCACACCTCCAGATCGCGTCTAGCAGGGATCCCATGGCTGCTTACTTCATCGTCGCATACGACGTGAGCGACCCCGAGACGTTCGCCAGATACAATCCGGGGAGCATGCATCTCATCCTCCGAACGCTCGACAAGCACGGCGGAACGATCCTTTCCGTGGGGCAAGATGCCGCGTGGCTCGCGGACCAGCGGGAGCGCACCATCGTGATGGAGTTCCCCAGTGTGGCGGCGGCGCGGGCCTGGGAGGACGACCCGGAGTTCCTGCCAGCGCGGAGGCTGCGTGAGGCGTCGACGACCAACCGCTTCGAGGTGATGGTCGAGGGGCTGTCGCCTCCGAACGGCTGAGGCCGAAGCTGGCGGCGGAGCACGGGTTCAGGCGCGTGGGTCCTCACCCCCAACCGTTGCAACTTATTGAAATGGTTTGGGTTCTGCTGCAGGGGCGGTCTGGCGAGCGAGCTCGAGGGCGCACTACGCTGCCGATTCGAGGCGTTCGAGGTGCACTGCCGCGGAGGCGGATCGGCTTGAAATAGCGCTGGTTTCTCGAGTTACCGGCCCGGGAATCGTTGACTCGAAGGGGTGTGCGCGCTAGTTCACCGCTCCCCGATCGGGATAGGTGCGCGTTCTGGCTCCGGCTCGCTGTCATCAAGAGCAGCGGCCTCGAGCACTCGCCTCGAGGCCTGCGTTCATCTCAGCCTAGCTGACGGTGGATGCATCCGGTCCTGATGCACGCAACCGACTCCGAGCGGAGACCCTTGGAAGGAATCTAACTAAACAACATGTCTGAAACCACAACCACGACCACAACCTCCTCG
>JAGQIY010000617.1 GCA_020430865.1 Myxococcales bacterium | reverse complement strand
TCCTTCATCTGTCTGTCCGCGGCTCTGGCCATCGTCGGTTGTGGCGACGACAACTCCTTGGTCGAGGAGGTCAACAACACCGTCGACTGCGGCCAGATCTGCAGCACCTACAGCGACTGCGTGACCGATATCGACGTCACGGATTGCACGGACTACTGCGAAGACGAGGCGGACAAGAGCGAGCAAACGGAGGACCGCGTACAGGCCTGCGAGGACTGCCTCGACGACAAGTCCTGCAGCGAGGCCGCCATGTCCTGCTGGGACAACTGCGCCTTCGTCCCGGTGCCCGAGTGACGGGAGGCAGCTCCGGGGCGCGTCGAGGCGCCAGCGCCGCGACCAAGAACCAGGAATGAGGCGCCGTGCGGCGACACCTTCGCGGGACGTCGTGAACCTCAGCTTGGGTATGCGACGCGCTCACGGAGCGCGTCGTCGTTGGTTCACTGCTTCGGAGGTGCGAGGGGGGTAGGCGATTGTGTCGCCGCACGGCTGACGCTCAGCCGCGCCCGTGAGGGCTCGGCTCTGAGCCGCGGCAGGTTGCTTGGCTCTCGATCCATGCCGCGGATCATGACTCTACGTACGCACCCAGCGACCTGGGCTTCCCCTCTCCCCCCCGCTGGGGTGCTCACTTTCGAGATCGAGAGGATCTAGGCCTCATCGCTCGCCCCCGGGGCTCGCAAGAAGTCCACGTGGAAACGTACGGGCGCGAGGATACGTAAGTGGTGCGGCGTGTCCGGCTCGACCACGCCGAGCACGCCAGGACGCAAGACGAAGACTCCCCGCGGGCAGTGGTACTCCAGCCGTCCGACCTGCACCACGATGTGACCCCAGACCCCTGGCTTGGTGCGGTGCTCGGCGAGGAGCGCGGCCGGCACATCCTGCTCGCTGAACTGTCGCGTACCCGAGTATCGCTCGTATCCCTGAGGTACCGCGCCCATCTCGCAGAACTGGCAATCGAGGGGCTGACCGAGGTGGGCGTCTCTCCCCTCCTGGCTGATCACCCAGGGGCGCTCCTGCCACGGCGGCGCGTGGCGCACGTGCTGCGTGTGACCGCACTCGAGCTCTGCCACCCAGTGCGCCTCCGTATCCTGATGATAGCCGACGATGTTTCGCTGCACGACTGGCTCCCGAGGGGCCGAGGCTCGCGTGAAGTGCCCCGAGAGGCAACGTCTCACGAGCGAAAGCCGCCACGCCGCCGCGAAATTCCGGGCAGATCGGCTGCCTGATCTGAGCCTTGCTTGGGTCTCCGGGGGTCGGTTCGGGAACCCGCTGCGATGGGTCCCGCATTGGTGCTAGCCTTGCCGAAAGCATGATTTCGGCGCCCTCGTGCAACCACTCCGCCGCACGAACGTATGCTTCTCGCGCGCGTGCGACGGCTCTCGTCTCGCGGCGTGTTGCTTGCAGTCTGGCGTCTGGCGAACCAGGTCGGCTCGCTCCAACCCTCGCAAGGCCTGACGCTGCCGCCCCGCGAGTCCGATGAAACCCGGCAAATCGCAGTCGATCTCGCTGTACGTGGCGCTGGCGTTGACACTGGTGGCCATCGTCTTCGCGATCTTGATGCGACCGGAGGCCGGGACGCCGCCCGACTTCGTACGCTTCCTGGGCCGCTTCCACACGCTGGCCGTGCACTTGCCCATCGGCATCATCACCCTGGTTGCGATCGCCGAGCTCGCCTCCTTCTCCAAGCGAGTCCAGCCCAGGGTCGATCCGGCGATCGGCTTTGCGCTGCCGATCGTCGCCGTCACGGCCGTCACCGCGTTCGTCCTGGGACTGATGCTGGCGCGTGGCGGCGGCTACCCGAGCAAGCTCATCTTCTGGCATCGCGCGCTGACTCTGACCTCCATCGCCCTGCTCCCGGTGTGTGCGGGCCTCTGGGCTGGGCCGGTGCAACGAGGCGGCAGGGGACGCTGGGTGTATCGCGGCGCGCTGTTCAGCGCCGTTGGTCTGATGAGCATCGGCGCGCACTTCGGTGGCTCGATGACCAAGGGCGAAGGCTACCTCGTGCAGTTCGCGCCCAAGTTCGCGCGCGGCTTGCTCGGGGTCAAGGAGCCCGAGCCCATCGCCGTGACGAACCTGCAGCCCGTCGCGGAGCCGCTGGTCTGGCAGCACTCCGTGCAACCACTGCTGCAGAAGCACTGCGTGGAGTGCCACGGTCCCAAGGAGGCGAAGGGTGGCTTGCGCCTCGACACCCTGGAGGCGGCCCTCGAGGGGGGCGACGAAGGCAACACCATCGTGCCTGGCAACGCCGCGAAGAGCGCGCTGGTGAACCGCATGAAGCTGCCGATGGGCAGCGACGAGCGCATGCCCCCAGACGACAAGGCGGGACTCAGCGAAGCGGAGATCGCCCTGGTCGGTTGGTGGATCGATCGTGGCGCGACCGATCAGCTCAAGGTGCGAGAAGGCATCACCCCCGCACCCGTCTCGGATTTGCTCGAGAAGACGCTCTCCCAGGTCGCGAGCGCCGCCAGCGCGGCCGCAGGCGATACGCCGAAGGCGGGAGCAGCAGACGCTGGCTCCTTGGAAGCCTCCAAGGCGGGCGCGGACGACGACCTGGACGATGACGACGATGACGACGATGACGACAGCGAGTTCGGACCAGAGCCGAACTACGGCTCAGGCGCCGACGACGACGATGACGGCGGCGACACGACCCCGGTCAGCCTGACCCATCGGTCGGGTCCGGTCTGGAGCAGCCTGATCTCGCCACTGCTGGAGAATCGCTGTGGCGACTGCCATGGACCGAAGCGCCAGAAGGGTAAATTCCGCGTGGATTCTCTGGCCGCGATCCGCTCCGGGGGCAAGGGCGGCGCCGGCGTGGTCCCCGGCAACCCGAACAAGGGCACGCTGCTGGCGCGTATCCACTCCACCAAGAAGAGCGAGCACATGCCGCCGTACAGCAAACCCCAGCTGTCGGCGAGCGAGGTCGAGCTGATCGCCTGGTGGATCAAGCAGGGCGCTGACGACAAGAGCAACACCAGCGCGCTCCCCAGCAGCCTGGCTGCAAAGTACGGCCCCCAGGCGGCCAAGCCGACGGTGGTGGCTGGTGACGACGACGATACCGATGACGCTGGCGATGACACGCCGCCGACCGACGGCGGCGCCCCGATCGGCGATGCGGGGGTGGCTACGCTCCCCGACGCGGGACCGGTCGTGGCGCCTGCCGCGGACACCATCGCGCTCTACACCGATGTGGTGAAGCCGATGCTCGAGAAGCGTTGCGGCGCCTGCCACAGCGGCGAGAGCGCGATGGGCGTACGCATCGACGACCTGCCGGGCATGCTCGAAGGTGGAGACGTCATCCCCGGCGATCCAGAAGCGAGCCCGATCCTGGCGCGGCAGTTGGTGCCCCTCGAAGAGCTCAACCACATGCCGCCGAAGAGCGAGCCACAGCCAGAGACCTGGGAGATCCAGGTGCTGCGTCTGTGGATCCAGGACGGGGCCAAGCCCGACGCGCGCGTCGCGCTGGCGGATCTACCGCCGGAAGCGATTCCCCAGGGCAAGGGTGGGGGCGCCAAAGAAGAACCCAGGGGCGCCGCTGGATCGGGGGGTGAGGGCAAGGCCGGAGTCCAGACGCCTTCGACCGCTGGCGGCTGTGCCGCGTGCACCATCTCCGCCGATCAGGCTAGCCCGCTGCGCCGGCTCGCTGCTCTCTCGGTGTTCATCGGTCTCGGCGCGCTGTGGCTCCGCCGCAGGCGCCGCTAGGTCCTCGGCACCTACCGGCGCGCGTCTTCGAGCCAACGCTTCATGGTCGTGGCGTCGACCAATCCCGCCTGTTGGCTCACCACCTCCCCGCCCTTCATGATCAGGAAGTTCGGGATGCCATTGACGCGAAAGCGCTGGCCCAGGTCGGGATGCGCCTCGGTGTCCACCTTGAGCACGACCGCCTTGCCGGCCATGTCCGCGGCGACCTTCTTCACCTGAGGCGCCGCCATCCGACACGGTCCGCACCACTCCGCCCAGAAGTCGACCAGCACCGGCACCCTGACGTTGTTCACTATGTCGTCGAACTCCTTGGCTCCGACGTCGATCGGAGCGGAGGCGGCAGGCAGGGTGGTCTTGCACTTTCCGCAACGTCCCGCGTCACTCAGGTGCTTGGTGGGGATGCGGTTCTTCTGACCGCAGCTTGGGCATTCACGAATCACGGTAGCCCCAGAGCTTAAGTCCACATCACAGCTTGTGAAGGGGCTGCGACAATCCGGCCGAGATTCAGCGCTTGCCGCACATCCCCAGGGAAATTACGGAGACCATCGCTGACACGTTGCGGATGGGCATACCGGCGGAGCTACGGGTGGCGGCGGACGACCAAGCGACGCTCCTCTCCCCCAAGCGATCGGCGACCAGCGCCGCCGGCAACCACGACCAGCCCCCCCCGGAACGCCGCCGCAGGCAGCCCGCTCCCGCTGCGAAGGGAAGCGAGCAGGAGTCACGGGGTCCTCGCCGGCTCCCCTGAGCTGGCTCCACGACACAACATACGCGCACGTACGCACATCCGCGAGCCGGAAAGCTGAGGAAATTCCATATGCATTCACACGCTCGATCCATGGTCGCCTTGGACCAGCCGTCCGCGGTGTGTGGTTGACCACCCGAGTCACGCGCCGCGTCGCTCGAGCCGCCTCCTTGGAGCGAGCGTTCAGCGTAGTCATCCCTTTCCAACGCTGGTACCTCTGAAGCTAGCCGTGATTCACAAGTCGCAGGGTTGGTCCATCTTCGATCCATCGGGCGAGTTGCTCGTCCTCCCTCAGCACCGGGCAGCGCAGGTCCCGGATGGCTACGAGCCCTTCCCGGCGGGGCTGCCCTGGGAGTGGTACCTGGGCGGAAACCTGCCGAACCGCGTGCTGATCGAGCTGTATCACGCCACCAGTCGCGAGTGCATCAATCGCGCCCCGAGCGAACACCAGGTCCGCGAGCTACTCACTCGCATCGAAGGCGATCTCCGAGATGGCCGGCTGGTCGTTTACCGGCGGAAACCACAGCCAGCGAAGGGCAGCGGCAGCGGTGGGGCGACGATGGCGCCGATCGGCGCCACCACGCAGGAACCAGAGCCCCCCAGGCGCGAGACGTCGACACCAGAGACTCACCCCTGCGCCTTCGACAGCGTCTCACTCAAGTGCAGCCACTGCCCGGATTCCGACGGGAAACGCAAGCTGAGTGAGATCGAGTTCAAGCGCAAGGGCAACCTCACGACGAACACCTACAAGCAGCCACCGTCTGGCTCCAAGCGCAAGTTCGTGGAGCGGCTCGAGGTCGTGGCGAGCCATGAGGACAAGGGCGCAGACGACATCACGATCGAGCTGAAGGGCGGGCCAGGCTACACCTGCGGCCACGATCACCCCCACATCGACATCCTGGACCTCAGCACGGGCACGTGGGACCACCACCAGGGCGAGACGAACGTCAGCTTCAAGGCGAAATGCAAGGCGTTGCCGCCGCCCCCGGAGACGTTCCAGAACCCGCTTTCGCTCATCACCTACTACTTCTTTCCCGCCCAGACTCAGAACCAGTACCGCGTGGATATCGAGTCGTGCGGTCTGAACTCCGACATGAGCCATGGCTTCGGGAAGCTCACCCAGCAAGTAGCGGTTTTCCCCTCGGATACCTACAAGGTCTCGTTGAGCATCCCTTCACTGAAGAAACTCAACTACACCAAGTCGAAATCCAAGCTCCTCGGTGACAAGAAGGGCACCACGGTGTCCACCACGGAGACGGAGAACTCGAGCCCGCTGCTGCGCAAGAGCGAGTCCACCTCGAGCTCCGAGTCGAGCTCCTCCGATAGGCTCGAGAGCGAGAAGAGCTACACCGTCCAAGAGGGCAGGGACGGCCTCGAGGAGACCTCGAAGGAGAGCCTCGACGGGGACAACAACTACTCGAGTTCCACCGAGCTGAAACGGGTCGACCCGGTCGACAATCCCGTGAAGGACCTCGCCGCTTCCTTCACCTTCGAGCGCAACGGCAAGGACGTCAAAGGCAGCCAGACGATCGGGCAGTTCATCAACGCGCTCGTGAACATCCAGAACGAGATCCAGTCGGTGATGAACTTCATCCAGGAGTTCCAGCCTCAGGTCGGCTGGAAGTTCATCTTCGAGCTGGAGCTGTTCAAGGGCGACCTGTCCTACGAGTGGGGCTTCAAGGAGTGGGAGGACCAGTCGGTCTACCGCTGGTGGAAGTTCGAGATCGGCATGACGCTCTTCGCGGTCAAGCTCGAGCTGAGCTTCGGCGCCAGCTTCAAGGTCGCCGGGGTGGGCATCACGGCGGTGATCTTCGGCAACGTGTCCGTCGACTGCCGTATCAGCGCGAGCAAGGAGGCTTCCCCCGACGATCCGTCGCCCTGGGAGTCGAAGCTCGCTGCGGAGCCCAAGGGAGAGCTGGGCATTCGTTCGGCGCTCGGCGCCGACTGGGTCAAGGCAGAGGGCAAGCTGACCTGCGGCTTCCCGTTCGAAGCGGTCTGCGCGGCGAGCCCCAGGGAGCCTTTCCACATCGACTGGAAGATGGAATTCACCGGTGTGAAGGCGGTGGTCACCGGGCACGTGAAGTTCGTCGGCTCGATCACCAAGGAGTGGACCGTCATCGCTCCGAAGAAGAACTGGAAGACCGGCAAGTTCCCGAGCGGCGACGAGAACAAGAAGCCGCTCAAGGGCAAGAGCGGCGCAATCGCCGCCTGATCGGGTTAACGTTCGAGCCACTTCGCCATGGCAACCCCCGTCTTCTACCTGAACATCCACATCTCGGGCTACGACGCCGAGGTCGTGCTGAACGGCGCGCCCATCGTGCAGGCGACCCAGGCGTACGCCTGCATCGCCTTCCCCACGATCAGCGAGTGGGTGATAGACGGCACCAACACCGTCACCGTGGCGATCTATGACGGCAAGGGCTTGCCGAAACCTGAAGGCGAAGAACGAGCCGCCGTCGTCGTGCCCCCGGACGCAGACGACGAGCCTCCGCGCTTGCGTGTTGCTCTCTGCCGTGGGGAAATGGGTGAGGTGCCCGAAGATGGCGCTGAAGAAGAGCTGATCGTGCTCGAGTGGGAGCCGCCACCAGAGGACCCGAACAGCCCGCTGCTGCTGCCGCACAGCGTTTCCGAGAGCGGCAACGTGAGCCAACCCTGGGGCGAGTGGTCCTGGGAGCGCGCCGAGCCCTTCGCGCCTACTCGAGAGACGGCGCTCGAGCTCACCCAGTTCATCCAGAGCCTTCACGCCCCGCTGAGCCAGAAGAACCTGCTGCCGCTGATGGACGCCAGCAAACCGAAGTTCGACGAGGTCGCGCCCTGCTACGACATGGCACCCGCAGACGCATCGTCCCGGCTGACCACGGCGTTCAAGGACATCAGCTCCTCTCCCGCCTGGAAGCTGGCAAGCTTCGACCCGACCCAGCTCGAGCTGCGTCCCTGCTGTCAGAACCGCGTCGTCGAGCCACGCACGAAGAGCGGCGAACCGGTGCTGCGCCAGGCCGCGCCCATCGACGGCCAGTCCTGGGCCATGCCGCTGTTCATCGCTCGCGTCGACGGCAAGCTGGCCATCGTCAGGTGACTTCCGACGTAGCCAAGGGCACGTCGGTCTGATGTACTCGAGGATCCAGGTTTGGGGGTGAGGCGCACCAGGTGCCGTTGATCTCACCTCCACAACCGCAGATCGGAGGTCGACATGAGGACGAGGGACGTTGGAATCGTAGCTTGCGCGCTGCCGCTCGCGCTGTTGGCCTGCAAGGAAGACAAGCGCGAGACGAAGGCAGAGACGCCCGCGCCAGCGACCGCCACGCAAGCAGCGGCGCAACCCGCTGCGCAGCCCACGGCGACCGCGACGACGGCGCCTGCGGCCACGGAGCGCAAGATCAGCTTCAACTTCGGAGAGGTGCCCGACATCCCCTCCGATCGCTCGAACCCCCCGCAGGGCTCCGAGTGGGATCAGGCTCAGCTGGTCAACACGCAGGGAGCCAACGCCCGGGCGGAGCGCTGTAGCATGCGCATCCTGAGAGAATGGCTGAACATCTACTGTACCGGCGACGTGATCGGCTACGAGAAGATGGAAGACTTCGGTCGACTGCAGGTCGACTACTTCGAAAAAATTTCTCCAGGGAAATATGCAAGCTTCGTCGTCCGCCTCAGGA
>JAGQIY010000616.1 GCA_020430865.1 Myxococcales bacterium | reverse complement strand
TGTCGCGGGTTCGAATCCCGCCGGTGCAACCACAAGGAACGGGCCGAAGCCCACGGGTTATCTCGATACGATTACTCCCGTGTGCGTCCCTTGCCCGCTCTCTATTTTCGCGACGCCCTCGTTCGGCTCTCGACAACTCGCCCGCACTGAGCGGGCCGGCTGAGGACCGTTATCTGGTTGAGGTGGGTTCGAATCCCAGCGTCGCACCAACTACATGGCCGGTGTTCAGCCGCCGGCACGTCGGACAACGTCCCGCTAGCTAGAAACAGCGGAGGTCGGCGGGTTCACTCCCCTGGGCAGCTGTCCCAACATGAACGTAGGAGTTGCCCTGCCATTGAAATCTGTACGACGGCGCATCATGACCGGCGCCCCCGACGAAGAGATCGGAGACGTGGCCGGCGCGCGTAGGCGCTGCGCATATGGCTCCGGAAATGTACTGAACAAGCGCATAACCCGCTCCCACCGCGCGAACCAGATACGTCGCGACATGTCGAGCTATTGGGGTGCCCGCGCAGACCTACCTGGCGTGGGCCTTCGAGCGACTCGGCACCCATCGCGATGTCTTCGGGCTCGACGTGCCGGACATCACGCCTGCAGCGTTCAAGCGCTCCGCGCACTGAACCCCTCGGCTGACCCAGGCCGCGCCGGTGGCTCGCACGGGGCGTGCTCGCCCGCATCCCGGCGTCGCTGATCGGTCACGTCGCACCATCCATTCCGTAGCAGTTTTCCCCATTCACATCGACCAGCCAGGCTCGCGAGAGCTCGCCACCGAGGTCAACGAGCGTGACCTGCGGACGCACGGAAGCGCCGCAGTCATCGACGATCAGTCCGTCGGAGGAAACCACAAGGCCTGTGGCACGGAGCAACGCATGCGGGTCGACGGACGCTTGCGGTGGCGCGGCCGGTGGAACGCATGGGTAGGCACGGCGACCACGTGAAGTGATCGCTCGTCGATCGACAGAGAGGTCGGCGATCCACGGCGCGTCTGGCACACGAGGGTCGGCCGTGGTGATGTGACGCGCAGTCGCGGTACCTTCCATGTCGTCCAGGGTGACTTCGAGTCTAGCCCTTCCGTCAGGCGCCGAGACCTCGACGATGGAGGCATCCGCCGAGACCCACGCCTCGACGCCTGCCCCAAGAACCACCCTCCCTCCTGCAGCCGGAATGGTGATGAACTGGGTCGAGGGAGGCCAACTGCCGCCGAACTCCGAGCTCCACTCGGGATCACCACGGTCGCAGACAGTCCTTTCGTCGAGATTCGAGATCGTTGCGCGCCCGCGCCCGGTCCCTTGGAGTTCACAAATGAGGCGCTCCTGACGTGAAAGTGGGTCAGGTCAGCCTCGGGAGGGGTGGGCAGAGCCCCCCGAGCTTCATCATGGCGAGGGCAATCAGCGGCTTGTGAGAGTGGAACCCATAGGCCAGTCGCGTGAGCAGCTTGAGCTTGGTGTTCACGCCCTCGAGGCGAGCATTGGAGAGCCCGTTCAGGAGCGCGGCCTGGATAGCGTCGCGGTGCTTCTCGATGCTCTCTGCGGCGCGCTTGAAGGGAGCCAGGCGGGAGCGCTTTGCCATCGCGATCCACTGCTGCAGCATCCAGCATCCCTCCCAGCCCTTGGTCTGGAAGACGGCCCGCAGCTGCTCCTTCAGCAGGTAGCCCGCGAAGAGCTCGCGGTTGTCCTCCTTGAGCTGAGCGAGGGTGGAGCGCTGGTTCTTCGTGAGGTCGACAGGGTTCTTCTGAAGCGCCCAGCGCGAGCCCTTCAACGCGCCCGCCTCGTCAGCCCGACCTTCCTTTCGTAGCTTGTTCCAGGTTGCGCGCCGCAACTGGTCGAGCGCCTTGGTGACCCACGCCACGACATGGAACGGGTCCATGCAGCGCGTCGCGTTCGGGCACCTCTTCTTGACGACCTCCGCGATCCACGAAGCGGCGTCGGCGCTCACGAGCAGAATCTGCTCGCAGCGCTTCTTCCCGAGGCTCTTGAAGAACTTCGTCAGGGTGGCCTTGTCGTGCCCCGGGTGCGCCCACAGCAGTCGGCCCGTGTCGTGGTCGACGACGATGGTCAG
>JAGQIY010000615.1 GCA_020430865.1 Myxococcales bacterium | reverse complement strand
TCGGCCGCCAGCACGGAGCCAGCCAGCCTGGGCCCGAACGCGGCCGCTGGGCCAGCGTCGCCAGAGCCTCCGCCCCCACCGAAGCTCGGTCCCGCTGCACGCAAGGACCGGCTCCGCGGCATGCTCATCGTCTTCGTCACCTTTCTGGCGACGCTGTGCCTGGCGTGGTGGGCGAAATGGAAGAACACACCGGTGCCTGCCGAGCCGCCGGCTGAGCCCGATCCCAGCGCGGCGGTCGGCTTTCCCAACGCGGTCGACGCCGTCGCAACCCTGCCCGCCGCGCGCAAGCGCACACCTCGCGAGGTGCTGCGGGGGATCGTGCTGCGGGGCGTGAAGGCGGACGGCACCGTCGACGTCACCCAGAAGGGCTCGGAGGTGCGCTTCGTGTTCCAGAGCCGGCCGGGTGAAGGTCCCCAGCCTCCCCGCGATCCAGAAGGGCGCCCCAACCGCCCTTACTGTGGCAAGCAGGTGGTGAAGGTGAAGCCGGAGGGGCTACAAGAGGAGAAGGACGAGACGAAGTACTCGTGCTCGTCGAAAGGCTTCGAGCCACTCCCCGAGCCGCGCTGTGGTCCCAAGGAGGTGTGGGCGCACGCCATCGCCATGAAGATCCCCAAGGACAAGCCCGCGCAGCTCGAATACTACCGCGCCAAGGCGGGCCCCGCGTGGCGCTTCCGCATCCCCGGCAGCCGACACCGCTTCAGTCTCTACGGCGACTGCGAGCGCGAACTCAAGGGTCTGGACGAGGTCGGATCGGTTCCCTAGAGCGGCGGCGCGGCGTTCGGTTCCGCAGGGAGAAACAGCCCCGTCCGCCGTCTGAGTTCTCGCCACAGCTCGTCTGCCATCTGCTGGTCCTTGATCGAGAACGGCAGCACCTTGCGGCCCGCGGCCTTGCCCACCTTCGCCATCGCGGGCTTGCGCTGCGCCTGTGCCACCTTGTCGAGCTTCGTGGCGACGACCAGCGTCTGGAGCTCGGGTCGCGCAACTCGAGGCTGCTCGGCCAACATCTTCAGCAGATCCTCGTCGTCGGCCTCGAGCCCTCGTCGGAAGTCCACCAGCAGACACACCACGCTCAGCGTCGGTCGGCCGAGGAGATAGCCTTCGATCAGGCCCGCCCACTGCGCGCGCTCGGTCTTGGAACGCCGCGCGTAGCCGTACCCTGGCAGATCGACCAGCGTGACGAGCGACTCGTCGGTGAACGCCACCTCGAAGAACGAGATTTGCCGCGTGCAGCCCGGCGTGGAGCTGGTGCGCACCAGATTGCGGCGGCCCATCAGGTGATTCATCAGGCTGCTCTTGCCGACGTTGGAGCGCCCGGCGAACGCGATCTCGACTCCAGTGGGCGGCGGCAGCTGACTCTCGTGGGTCGCCCCGGCGACGAAGCGAGCGTCGGTGATGCGCGGCAACGGACGCGCCTTGGGTGAAGCAGTCACCCGCCGCCTCTACCCCACATCGCCAGGCGACGCACCGCTCACCCGCGCATTTGTTCCCTCCGGCCGCAGTCTGCGGGACGAGGTCGGCTGCTTTCGTTGGGGGAGAGACGCGTCAGGTGCCTATGCCCGACGCCGCAACCGCCGCAGCAACGGTCTCCCGATGGCGCTCAGCTCCTCGCTGCGAACGAGCCTCGCAACGACCAGGAAGACCACGCAGAACACCACCGCACCTCCCAGCCCAGGCAACAGGCGAGAGAACCAGTCGCTCCCGACCCCAGCCTTCACGCCCGCCGCGACCCACCAGCCAGCGAACGCCGCGAGCACCGCGGCCAGCGCCGAGCGGGCCGCGCTCTTGAAGATCTCCACGTTCCCGAGGTGCCCGAGGCGCTTTCCGAGCCAGTACCAGAGCAAGACCATCTGCACGCCCGAAGATCCGGCCACCGCCAGGCTCACCCCGACGTGTCCGAAGGGACCCCTGAGGAGCAACGCCAGCGCGATGAACGCAACCAGATCGAGCGCCGCGACCACCACTGGCGTGCGCGTATCCCCCATCGCGTAGAACACCGCGACCAGCTGCCGTACGGCAGCGACCATCCAGATGTGCAGCCCCAGAGCCATCAACGAGCGAGCGGTCTCGTGGGCGCTCTGTGCGTCGAACTCGCCCCGCTGGAAGATCAGCACCACGAGCGGCTCCGCCAGGCCAACCACGCCCGCGGTCGCCGCGAAGCCGACGAACAGCGCGAGGCGCATGCCATAGGCGAACGTCTTCGCCACCTCTTCTCGCTCGCCGCGGGCGAACAGCGACGCCAGGCTGGGCAGCGTCGCCGTCTGCAGCGCCATCACGAAGATCCCCTGCGGGAAGTCGCACAGGCGCAGCGCATAGGCGAAGTAGGACTGTGACCCGAGATCTAGTTCCGAAAGGAAACGTCGAGCCAACACCACGTCGACGTAGTAGACGCCGACGCCAATCAGCACCGGGGCCATGCGGCGCAGCGCCTGGCGTACTCCCGGGTGCCGGAAGTCGAAGCTCGGGCGCTCGAGGTAGCCAATCGCCCGCAGGCTCGGCCACTGCGCGACGACCTGCAGCACGCCGCCGATCAACGCTCCGAAGGCCATCGCCAGGATGCGCTCGTAGCCTCGAGCACCGAGCCAGCCAGGGAGCGCCAGCGCAAAGACGATGAACGCCACGTTGAGCAGCGCCGGTGCGAAGCTCGTGGCCACGAAGCGCCGATAGGTGTTCAGCGCTGCGACGCCCAGGGCGGCGGTCCCCATGAAGAAGATGTAGGGAAACACCCAGCGCGCGAGGGTCACGGTGCGCTCGAACTGGCCCGGATACTGGTGATAGCCGCCCGCGAAGAGCTCCACCAGATAGGGCGCGCCAAGCACGCCAGCGACGCTGACCACGACCAGGATCAGCAGGGACAAGCCGCGCATGGCGCGGAAGAAGCGCTTGGCCTCGGCCTCGCCGTGCTTCTCTCGCGTCTCGCTGAGCACGGGCAGGACCGCCGTCTGAACCGCCCCCTCGGCGAGCAGCTGGCGCAGCACGTTGGGTAGCAGGAAGGCCACGAAGAACGCGTCCGTTTCCGCGCGGGTAAAAACCCCGGCAAGCACCTGATCGCGTACCAGGCCAAGGCCCCGACTGGCCAGCGTACCGGCCGCTACGATTCCCGCGCGGCCCGTGATCTGGCGTCGCTCCTCGTCCCCCGAGGTCTGAGCGGCCTCGGGCGTCTGCTCGATCTCCCGCGCCGTTCGCGGTGACGCCGCGGGCGCTCCGTCGGCGTTCGAGTCACTGGGAGCGGATGGCACGCCCTGCCATAGCGCGCTCCTCCCAGGCTGGTCGACTTCTTGGCCAAGGTATCCGGGGACTTCGGCGCTCTCACTGGAGCCCGGCGTGGGCCCGCAAGATGTCCTCCACCAGGGCGATCACCGAGTCAGCATCCTCGGAGGCCAGCTCGCCCCCCGACTCGAGCGCGAGCAGACGCGTGCGGGTGGGACCCCGAAGCACCCGCTGAGCTCCGCCACATTGACGGCAAACCACGCCACCACGGCT
>JAGQIY010000614.1 GCA_020430865.1 Myxococcales bacterium | reverse complement strand
GTACCTCACCCCCGGTGACATCTCGATCCAGGGTGTTGGCGTCACGCCAGACATCGAGCTCGACCCGATGACCGCAGATAGCAAGGAGATGGACTTGTTCCGTTCCGAGCACCCCCTGCGTGAGCGCGACCTCGACAAGAGCCTGACCAACGAGGCCAAGCGCGACAGTGAGCGCCCCAGCATCAAGGTGCGCTACAACCTGCCAGAGTCGGAGCGGGCGGAGATGCGCGAGCGCGGAGCGGATCTCGACGATGAATTCCGTGAGGATTTCAACATCCGCTTCGCGAAGCAGCTCGTCGCCAAGCTTCCCGTGGGCAAGCGCCAGGAACAGGTGGCCGAGACTCGTCAGCTGGTTGAAGGCATCGAGAAGAAGGAGCTCGAGGCGGTGAAGAGCGATCTGGCGAAGATCGGCATCGACTGGAGCGACCCTCCCGCCGACTTCAAGAGCGAGCTGACGCCCAGCGACTTCGAGGTCAGCGTGAAGACCGATCGCAAGGACGACACCGTGACCGCGGGCGACAAGATGAAGCTCGAGGTGAAGGTGAAGAACACCGGTAAGACGCCGGTCTATCAGCTGCGCGGAATGAGCACGAGCGACAGCGGCTACTACGACGAGAAGGAGCTGATCTTCGGCAAGATCGAGCCAGGTCAGGAGAAGGTGGTCAGCGTGCCCCTCGGCTGGTGCGAGACCGAAGGTCACAAGCCAGGCTCGACCAAGCCCGTGCCTCTCGATGCGAAGCGCGTCTGCTCCATCCCCGATGACGCGACCACGCGCCAGGACGTGGTGAAGATCAAGTTCGAGTCGGCGAGCGACGTCGCGCCGAAGGAGGCGGAGATCCGCCCCACGGTCAAGGCGCTCGAGCAGCCGGTGTTCGCCTACACCTATCAGATCGTGGACAACCGCCCCGGCAACGGCGATGGCCAGATCGCCAAGGGTGAGGGCGTGAGCATCTACCTGACGATCAAGAACGTCGGCAAGGGCCCCTCGAAGGAGACTCAGGCCAACGTGCGCAACCTGACCGGCGACGGCTTGCTGTTGCGCGCCGGCCGCTTCGACGTCTCCAACCTGAAGCCGGGTGACGAGCGCGAGGTGGTGTTCACCATGGATGTGCAGGACCAGCTCGCGGAGAACTTCGTCAAGGTGGAGCTCTCCGTGGTTGATCGCGACCTGCGTGTCGTTTCCTCGGAGAAACTTACGCTGCCGGTCGTCGCCAAGGGGCTGAACATCAGCGACAAGAAGGCGGTGCTGAAGGTCAAGACGGACGCGCCGGTACGCGGTCAGCCGGACGTCGCTTCGCTGGTCGTCGGCAAGGTGCTCGGGGGCAAGCTGGTCGATGAGCTGGGCACCTTCGGCACCTTCACCAAGGTGTCCATCGGCGACGGTCGCTTCGGCTTCGTCGACTCGAGCGCGCTCGAGGTGGCCTCCGGCAAGGCGTCGGCCGACGCCTTCGAGCCGGACTTCACTCGCTCCCCACCGTTGCTCGAGGTTGAGCCGGCGAGCCTGTCCACCCGCAGCGATTCGATCAAGATCGAGGGCACCGCGACCGACATGGATCACGTACTCGACACCTACATGTTCGTCGGCACCAACAAGGTGTTCTATCAGTCGAACAAGAAGGCTTCCGACCAGAAGAAGATGCACTTCTCCTACGACGTGAAGCTCTCGCCCGGCATCAACGTCATCACGGTCGTATCGCGGGAGACCGAGGACACGGCGACCCGCAAGACCATCGTGGTGCGCAAGGACGGCCCCAACGGCGAAGCCTTGCCGACACCGAAGCGTCGTCAGCTGGGCGAAGACTGGGACTTCGGCGGCGAGTGACGCAGTAGTCCGCGGGCTACGTCTTCGAGTCGGTCCTGGGGGTGAGGCGCAGCGCAGCTCGCTTCACCCCAGTCGGGTGTCCCAGGGTCGCAGGTCAGTCTGTCCCTTGCACGCAGTCGGCGAGCGCCGTAAACGCTCCGCGAGGTAACGACATGCGCTTGCACATCAACATCGATCACGTCTGCACGCTGCGAAACGCCCGCGGCACCCGCTACCCGGACCCGGTCTTCGCGGCGTCGATCTGTGAACTCGCGGGCGCTGACGGCATCACCCTGCACCTGCGGGAGGACCGGCGTCACATCCAGGACGCGGACGCGAAGGCGCTGCGGGCGAGCATCGGCACGTTGATGAACCTCGAGTGCGCCGCGACCGACGAGATGCGTTCCATCGTGGGTGAGCTGCGCCCCGATGTGGTCACGCTGGTGCCCGAGCGTCGCGAGGAGCGGACCACCGAAGGCGGGCTCGACGTGGTCAAGAGCGTCGACAAGCTCCAGCCCTTCGCCGAGCTATGCCGGCAGCTGTCCATCAAGCTGTCGCTGTTCATCGCTGCGGATCCGGCGCAGATCCGCGCGTCGGCGGAGCTGGGCGCTCAGCAGATCGAGCTCCACACCGGGGAGTACTGCGAGCTGCCCGAAGCGAGGCGCGGTCCAGAGCTCGAGCGCCTCCGAGCCGGCGCTCGCCTTGGCGCGGAGCTCGGACTCGACGTCGCCGCCGGCCACGGCCTCAACCGTCACAACGTCGGCCCGGTGGCGGCGATCCCGGAGATCCAGGAGCTCAACATCGGACACGCAGTGATCGCCGACGCGCTCTTCATGGGCCTCGAGCGCGCCGTTCAAGAGCTGCGCGCGGCGATTCGCCGCAACTAGCCGTCGCGCTGTGAGCCGGGCCGTGTGGGTGTAGAGTGAGCCCATGGTGGTCGGACTGGGCATCGACGTGTGTTCCGTGGAGCGCATGCGGCTCGCGCTGGAGCGCCACGGCGACAAGTTCTGGCAGCGGATCCTGACCCCCGCCGAGCAGCGCGAACTGACTCGGCGCGGCGATCGGGCCGTGGCCCTGGCGGGGCGCTTCGCGGCCAAGGAGGCGGCGAGCAAGGCTCTGGGCGCCCCGAAGGACGTCTGGTGGCAGAGTGTTGAAATTCTACGGGGAAATGATGGGTCCCCGACCCTGCATTTCTCCGGCCCAGCGCTGCCACACCTGAGCGCTCGTGGCGTGTCGCGTAGCCTGATCTCCATCACTCACGACGCGGGCGTCGCCGCTGCGGTGGTCGTCCTGGAGGGCGTATGATCCCCGTGTTCAGCCGCGAGCAGATGCGTGCGTTCGACGCTCACGCCATCGAGGACTGCGGCGTGCCTGGCGTGGTGCTGATGGAGAACGCCGGGCGCGGAGCGGCGGAGATGATAGCCGCTCGCCTCCGGCGTCCGTCGGATCCCGTGATCGTGCTGTGCGGACCGGGGAACAACGGAGGCGATGGCTTCGTCGTCGCGCGGCGTCTGCTCACGCTGGGCCACGAGCCCCAGGTGTTCTTGACCACCGACCCCCAGAAGCTGCGTGGAGATGCGGCCATCAACCAGCGCGCCTACGCGGGGCTTGGACGCGACGTGACACGCCTGGACTCGGGGGTCGAGGCGCTGAGCAGCGCCCTGGCGCGGGCTGGGGCCATCGTGGACGCCTTGCTCGGTACGGGGCTCGACCGCGATCTGGAGGGCCTGGTCAAGCAGCTCGTGGAGCTCTCCAACGCGGCGGACGTCCAGCGCTTTGCGCTCGATCTGCCTACCGGACTCCACGCCAACGACGGGCGGGTGCTCGGTGTATCTTTCCGAGCGGATTCGACGATCGCCTTCGCCGGACGCAAGCTGGGGCTCCTCACCCCCAACGGCAAGGAGTACGGCGGCGAGCTGTGCGTCGTGGACATCGGGGTCCCGAGCCGCTTGCCCCAGGTCGACGGCGCCTTGCCAGATCCGCCGCTGGCGGAGCTGGTAGAGGCGGCGGACGCCAGAGCCAGCCTGCCAGGACGCCGGGCCGCGCTGCACAAGGGGAGCGCCGGGCGGGTCACGGTGCTCGGAGGATCCGCGGGGAAAACAGGCGCCGCTCTGCTGAGCGCGCGGGCAGCGCAGCGCGCTGGGGCCGGCCTGGTCACGATCTGCAACTTCCCAGAGGCAGTGGCGCAGCTCGACACTCGGGTCCTCGAGGCGATGACCCGAGGCCTAGACCCGGTGCGCGCCGAGGCGTCCCTCCAGGAGGCGTTGGCCGAGCAGACGGCGATCGTGGTTGGTCCGGGGCTCGGGCTCGACTCCCGGGCGAGGACGCTGGTCACCGCCGCCCTCGCGTGGCCCGGACCGAAGCTCTTCGATGCCGATGCGCTCACCCTCTTCGCAGACCGCGCGGGGGAGCTCGCTTCTCACAGCGGCGAGCTCGTGCTGACGCCTCACCCCGCCGAGCTGGGGCGGCTCCTCGGAATTTCCGCGCAGCAAGTTGAAGCGAACCGCTACGCGGCGATCGAGCGCGCCACCGAGTTGACTCGCGCGACGGTCCTGCTCAAGGGGCCGTACACCCTGATCCGCAGGCCGGGAGTGGCCACCCGTGTCAACCCGACGGGCTCGGCGGTGCTGGCGACTGGAGGGTCCGGCGACGTGCTGAGCGGGCTGATCGGTGCCTTGCTGGTGCACCTCCCCGGACTCGAAGCGGCGACGTTGGGCGCCTACCTGCATGGTCTCGCGGGGGAGCTCTGGGCGCAGGAGCGAGGCGCCGAGGTGGGGCTCTTGGCCTCCGAGCTGGCGGACCTGCTGCCCAAGGCCTGGGCGACGCTCGTCGCCTGAGCGAGCCACCCTCGGAGCCGACTGCGAGACGCTCCAGGCAAGGCGAGCGCTGGGTGTTCGTCACGCTTCTCCGTCACCCTCCGACCACCAGGGACACGCGTGGGCGCGTGGACACGCGCCTTCGACCCTGGGACACGAGCTGCTCGGCGGAGACTTCGTTACCCACTGGAATCATTGGGAAAGTCGAGGGGTCGCCGGTTGGCACGTGGCTTGAAGAAGCCCCGAACGGAGGACATCAATGCTTGAAACGTCGACCCCCGAAGCCCCGTCTCGTGCCGCAGCCGACGCCGCCCTCGCCGCGCGGGCAGACGCCGCTCACGAGTTCCGGTCTCAGCTCGCGTCCCTGTCCGGCGCACTCGACGCGCGCGCGTTGCGACTCACCCGCAACCCCGTCGAAGCTCAGGATCTAGTACAGGAGACCTGGATGCGCGCCCTGCGATTCGAAGCGAGTTACCAGGTGGGAACGAACCTGAAAGCCTGGCTCAATCAGGTGCTGTTCAGCGTCTTCGTGACCCGCTGTCGCAAGCTGAAGCGCGAGCGCCGCGCGCTGGATTCCCTGGGCAGCGATCCGTGCGCCTGGACCCAGCGGGATCCAGAGCCAGTCGTGAAGAGCCTGAGCCGTTCGGTGCAGGGGGCGCTGGACTCGATCCCGAGTCAGTTCGCCAGCGCAGTCACCCTGGTCGACATCGAGGAGAAGAGCTACAAGGAGGCCGCGTCGCAGCTGGGCGTTCCGGTGGGCACGGTGATGAGTCGACTGTTCCGAGGTCGCAGGTTGCTCGCGGGCATGCTGGATGACGGTGCCGAGCGGCAGCTCTGCGCCGCCTGAGCCGGGCTCCGACGCGGTCAGTCCAGCTCGACGCTTCCGTTCTCTATGCGGAGAAAGGAGCCTTCACTGGTCTCGAGCACCAGCGCGCCGTTCTGATCGATGCCACGCGCGACCCCACGCTGACCGTCCACCCGCACGTGGGCGCCGAGCAGTGCGTCGTTGGCGCGCAGGGCGTCCAGCATCAGGCTGAGCCCGCGCTGCTCGAACTCCGCCAGTCGCCGCTCGAACTCGCACAGGATGCGCGCGAGGACTCCCTCGCGACTGAGGTCCGGCGCGCCGGACCGAGGCTCGCTCAACGCCAGGCTGGTGGCCGACGCCGCGATCTCCGGAGCTAGCTCGCGGCTCAGCACATTGAGTCCGACCCCGACGATCACCGAGTCCAGCTGATTGCCGCTCAGCTGGCTTTCCACGAGGATACCAGCTAGCTTCTTGCGTTCGACCCAGATGTCGTTGGGCCACTTGATGCGTGGCGGCTGTGAGACGTACTCCGAGACGGCGTCACGAACCGCCAGCCCCACGGCCAGGGTGAGTCTACTCGCGGTCTTCAGCTCGAGGTCTGGCCGCAACAGCAGGCTGAACAGCAGGTTCTCGCCGGGGGGCGAGCTCCAGCTGCGTCCGCGGCGACCTCGACCCGCGGTCTGGCTCTCGGCGACGAACAGCGCGCCGTGCTCCGCACCAGCACGAGCCGCCCGGATGGCCTCGTCATTGGTGGAGCCCGTCTGATCGAAAAGAACGACGGTCGTCGCCAGCGGACGAGCCAACGCGGCGCCGAGGCCATGCCTCGGTGGAGCACCTCGGAGCGCGGCGAGCTCCGAGTGCAATCGAGCCTGGTCGAAGCGCATCAGGGTGCGGGACTAGCACGGCGTGGGCTGGTTGCCCCGCTTTCGTGCGGGGGCGAGGAGTGTCATGCTGGCCGCCATGACGAGCCTGCGCTTGCCCTACCTGAGTAGTCGTCTGCAGGGGTTCGGGACGACCATCTTCGCGGAGATGACGCGCCTGGCGCTCGAACACGGCGCGCTGAACCTGGGGCAGGGGTTTCCTGATTTCGACGCCCCGGAAGAGGTCAAGCAGGCGGCGCAGCGCGCCATCGCCGAAGGCAACAACCAGTACGCCCGGAGCTTCGGGGTGCCCCTGCTCAACCAGGCCATCGCCGATCATCAAGCGCACTACCGCGGCCTGAGCTACGACCCGACTCAGGAGATCACGGTCTACTCGGGCGCGACGGAGGCGATCTGCGCGACGCTCCAGGCGCTCTGCGAGACGGGCGACGAAGTCCTGATGTTCGAGCCGTTCTATGACTCCTATCGCGCCAGCGTCGCGATGGCTGGTGCGGTTTCCCGCGTCGTCACGCTGTCCCCGGGGAAGGCTGGGTTCGCGTATGCAGCGGCTGAGCTCGAGGCGGCGATCACGGGCAAGACACGGCTGATCCTGCTGAACACTCCGCACAACCCCACGGGCAAGGTGTTCAGTCGGGCAGAGCTGGAGCACATCGCCGAGCTGTGCAGGCGTCATGACCTGCTGGCGGTGACGGACGAGGTCTACGAGCACCTGGTCTACGAGGGGGAGCACGTCTGCCTTGCCAGCTTGCCTGGCATGCGAGAGCGCACGGTCGTCATCAGCTCCGCGGGAAAGACCTTCTCCTGCACTGGCTGGAAGGTGGGCTGGACCTGCGCTCCGCCGGACCTGACGCGAGCTCTACGGAGCGCCCACCAGTTCATCACCTTCGCGACGGCGACGCCACTTCAGCACGCAGTGGCTCACGCGCTGAGCCTGGGTGATGGCTACTTCGACCAGCTGCGCGCGGACTATCGGGCGCGGAGGGATCTGCTGAGCGCGGGTCTACGGGACGTGGGCTTCGGCGTGATCGAGCCTCGGGGTAGCTATTTCATCTGCGCGGACATCCGCGACCTCGGCTTTGACAGCGGGACGCAGCTTTGCCTCGCGCTGCCGAGGGTTGCTGGAGTCGTCGCGATCCCCAACGCCGCGTTCTACCTGGAGCCGAACCGAGGAGACATGCTCGTGCGCTTCGCCTTCTGCAAGACCCGGGACGTGCTCGAGCAGAGCGTCGAGCGCTTGCGCGCCAGCATGGGCAGACTCCGCGCGGAAGCACATGACATGGCCGCGGCGGCCGAGGCGGGGCTATGAAGGTCGCGGCGGTCCAGTACGACATCGTCTGGGAGGACCCTGCGGAGAACTTTCGCCGGCTCGAGGCCCGCATCGCCGAGGCGGTGCGCGCCGGCGCGGAGCTGGTCGTCCTCCCGGAGATGTTCAGCTGTGGCTTCTCGATGGCCACGGAGCGCATCGCCGAGCCGCACGGGGGACCAAGCGCCAGGTTCGTGTCCGAGCAGGCCAGGCGGCACGGCGTGTGGCTGTGCGGTTCGTTCCCCGAGCTGCAGGCGTCCGGCTCGGAGACCGCGCCAGACGAGCGGCCAGCCAATACTCTGGTCTTGAGTAGTCCCGGCGGAGATCTCAGCCGTTACCAGAAGATTCATCCGTTCACGTTCGCGCGGGAGCATGAACATTACCGTGCGGGAACTCGGTTCCTGGTGCAGGAGGTGCAAGGCGTCTCCTGCTGTTTCTTCATCTGCTACGATCTGCGCTTCGCAGACGAGTTCTGGGTGAACGCGCCGCGAACGGACTGCTACGTCGTCGTCGCGAACTGGCCTGAGAAGCGTCGCGCGCATTGGTCGGCGCTGCTGCTCGCACGGGCCATCGAGAACCAGGCGTACGTCGTCGGAGTGAACCGAGTCGGCAAGGGAGGCGAGCTCGACTACTCCGGGGACAGCGCGATCATCGATCCGCTCGGACAGACGCTATGCAGCGCGGCCGTGTCCGAGACGACCCTCTACGCCGACATCGACGCCGCGCTCGTGGGGAAGGCGCGGGAGCGCTTCCCGGTGCTGCAGGATCGCCGATCCGGCGTCGCCTGAGCGCGCCCTCACCCCCAACGAATGGTCGCCGTGCCGACGCCGAGCATGGTGAGCTCACTCGGCGGTGTGCGCTTCGTCGGGCAGCGCTTGCTTGGCGGGGATCAGGCTCATCGCGCGCTCCGCGAGCGCGGTGATGGTCAGCGACGGGTTCACGCCGGGGTTCGCCGAGATCGTCGAGCCATCGATGACATACAGGCCCTCGTAGCCAAAGGCGCGGTGCTGCGCGTCGATCACTCCGTCTCGGGCGCTCGCGCCCATGGTGCAGCCACCGAGGATGTGAGCCGTGGTCGGGATGTTGAACAGCGTCTCCGTGAAGCCGCTGAACGGGATCCCGCCTGTCTTCTCCGCGAACGCCTCGGCGAGTTCCGTTGCCTCGGGGATCGAAGCCGTCGGTGCCTCGCCACCCTCCAGCTCCGTCACCATGCCTGGACGAAAGCCGGTGAAGAGCGAGCGTCCGAGCTTGAAGCGCAGCGTGCCCTCGGCGGTCTTCATGTAGAGTAGGATGATGGTGTTCCTCGCCCAGTCACCGACCCACAGCGCGCGCAGCATCTTGATGGGGTGGAGCACACACAGCAAGAAGGCGCGGAGGAGCTTGATCGCTCCGGGGCTGTAGCCGCCGACGTGGGGCATCTGCATCGTGCGGAAGAAGCCCGAGCCTTCGCCATAGCGCACCACCTCCAGGTGGGAGTTGTCGTCGATTTGATAGATGCTGCCGATGGCCACGCCCTTCGACAGATCTTGCGTACGGTCCTTCACAGTCACGAAGATCAGCGACTCCGAGTTCGTGCGCACCTGGCTGCCGAGGCGCTCGGACAGCTTGGGCAGGGCTTCGGGATCTGCTTTCTGGCGCAGCAGGAGCTTGTTCGTACCGAGCGCGCCCGCAGCGACGATCACGCGGCGCGCTGACACGCGTTGGGTCTCGCCCCGCTTTTCGTACTCCACGGTGTACCCGCTTGAGCGCGGCAGGATGCGCGTGACCTTCGACTCGTCGGAGGTCGTCAGACCTTGTTGTTCCGCGAGGTAGAGATAGTTCTTGTCTAGCGTGTTCTTTGCGCCGTGCTTGCAGCCTGTCATGCAGGCGCCGCAGCGAATGCAGCCGGTTCGCTCGGGGCCCTTGCCGCCAAAGAACGGATCGGGGACGGTCTTGCCGGGATTGTCGAAATAGACGGCGACGTGGGTGCTCTCGAAGCGCTCCGCCGCCCCACGTTCCTTGGCAATTTCCTTGAGGATTTGGTCTGGTGGGGTGAGGAACGGCGTCGGCACTGCTCCCAGCATGCGTCGGGCGGTGGCGTAGTGCGGCATCAGCTCGGCTTCCCAGTCGGCGAGCTCTCCCCAGCTGGGGCTCGTGAAGAAGCCGCTCTTCGGTATCGGTAGGGTATTCGCGTAGGTCAGACTTCCGCCGCCGAAGCCGGCGCCGGCGAGCACCGTGACGTGCTTGAAGAACTGCATCTGAAACAGTCCCCGGCAGCCCAGCGCCGGCGCCCACAGCCAGCGCTTCACGTTCCAGTTGGTTTGGGGAAAATCGTCGGGGCCCATGCGCTTGCCCGCCTCGAGCAGACACACGTCGTAGCCCTTCTCCACCAGCCTCAAGGCCGACACGCTGCCGCCGAAGCCAGAGCCGATGATCACCCAGTCGTGATCGAACGTTTCGCTCATCTCCCGTCTTGCTCTAGTGCCATCTGCCGTGGAGATCAGCTGTCGAACGCGCTGCTGAACACCGTTCAATAGCCGTGTCGTCAGGATCTCGAGCGTATTTCGAGGGGTTGCGTGGCGTGCCCGGCGCAGACTCGACGCCGTTCAACGAGCCGAGGCGGGTCCACTGGCCCGCTGGAGCGCCGTGCCGCGCTCAAGGCGACGAGCCGCGCCCTCGCGCCCTGGGCTGCCGGGACGGCTCCAGCCTGCGTGCTGAACCGCGCGGATTGAGCACCTTTCCGCGGCTTCCGTGGGGCCCTGGGGTTTCCGCGCGGGCCTCTTGGCGTTGCGCGGCGCGTGGAGTAGACAACGGCCAAGGGGGGAAGGATGGGAGGACGCTGGCTCTTCGTGGCAGTGGGTTTGGTGTGCGCGGTCGGGTGCAGCTCGGGCGACGCTGACTCTTCGACCGCCGAGACTGGGGGCACCGGAGGGAGCGCCGGGAGCGCCGGGAGCGGCAGTGGCTGCGCTTCCTGTGACGGGTGCTGTGCCGACTCCGTGTGCACTCCTCTGGGCTCGCAGACCAGCGACCTGTGCGGAGTCCGCGGAGCGGCGTGCGGCAGCTGCGGTTCCGGAGAGAGCTGTGTCGCAGGCGTCTGCTCCAAGGTGCAAGCGTGCGACCCATCCACGTGCCCTGCGGGTTGCTGTCGAGACGACGTGTGCGTGGACGCGGCCGAGCAGGGCTGGAGCGTCTGCGGCTCTGGGGCGAACGCCTGTGCCGAGTGTGTGTACGGTTCGATCTGCAACGGCAGGTGTGAGGACGGTATCGACCGCTCGCTGGAGTTCGAGGTCGGCCTGGTCGCAGTGGGCGTAACCGAGACGAACGGGCCCGAGCCCTGGGATCCCACGGGGGGTCCCGATCTCGTGGTCTGCGTGGAGCCGGTCGATCCGACTCTGGGCGGGAAGCGTGGGTGTTCCGTGCCGTGCGAGGATGTTGCCAACTGCAACTTCCAGAAGGACGAAGGCGGACTCGGGGTGTTTCCGGGCGCCTCGGTGACCGCAGGCTTGACCTTCTCGGTCTACGATCAGGACCCCGCCACCGGGGATCAGCTGATCGGCACGACCACGGTCACTCCGCAGAAGACCATCGCACTCGGCTACTCCACGGGAGCGTTTGACGACGTGCTCATCCTGTTCTTCGAACTGCGCGAGCCCTGAATCCGCATGGATTCAAATCGCCTGAAACCTGGCGCTTGACGCCTGGCGCCGAACGCTTTGAAGCGAGGCATCACTCTCCAGGGCACTGCACCGGGACCTCGCCCCCGCAGCTTGGAGTGGCCGTACAGTCGCGGACGAGCACGCAGGTGCCGTCCGGCTTCTTGACGACCCGGCGCTTCGAGACCTCGGGACCGTCGTATTCGCTGGGAGGAGGCGGGGGAGCCGCGCCCTCGGGGAGGCGCTTTTGTTTCCGTGAGGATTTTTCTGGTGCTGGCTTGGCGTCGCTCGTGCCGCCGGCCCGTCCGGGGTCCGTCACGGCCGGCGGCTCCGCGGTCTCCGTCGGCAGAGCCGGCGCCGGAGGGGGGGATTGCGGGGGCGCGCTGGGCGCCGCGGGCTCCGGTAGGTTCTCGCCGCAGCCGCTGGTCAGCCAGGCCAGACACAGCAGCGCAGGCGCCAGCCAGAGGCCGTCGATCGATCTGCCACGGAGCGTGCCGTGAGGTTTGGCTGCAAGGGGGCTCCGCCACGCTGTGCCGCTCATGCCCCTACCTTATCAGCAGCCCGCGACGAGGAGACAAGGGCCGCGCCAGGAGCGAGCAGCGGCGCGCACCCGCGTGTGATAGCGTTCGAGCCGCGTGGAGCTGGAACCGGGCGAGTTGATCGGCGCGAAGTACCGCCTCGAGCGCCCCCTGGCTCGGGGGGGCATGGGGGAGGTGTGGATTGCGCGCCACGTCGAGCTCGAGGTCGACGTCGCGGTGAAGTTCATCCAGGCGGCGGCGAACCACACCAAGGCTGGTGCACGCTTCCGCACCGAGGCGCGAGCCGCTGCGCAGCTGAAGAGCCCCCATGTGGTTCGCGTATACGACTATGGCCTGCACGGAGACGCGCCCTACCTCGCGATGGAGCTACTCGACGGTGAGGACCTGCAGGCGCGAATCGATCGCCTGGGCAGGTTGAGTCCCGACAGCGCGCTCCTGGTCGTCGAGCAGGCCGTGAAGGCGCTCGCGGTGGCGCATTCCGCGGGGATCGTCCATCGCGACGTCAAGCCCTCGAACCTGTTCCTGGCAGTGGAAGGCGGAGACGAGGTCGTGAAGGTGCTGGACTTTGGCATCGCGAAACAGGAGCAGCCGGATGGGGCGACGACTTCTCAGGGCGTGCTCCTGGGCTCGCCTGCGTACATGAGCCCGGAGCAAGCCCGCGGGCATAGCGTGGACCTGCGCAGCGACCTGTGGTCGCTCGGAGTGGTCGTGTTCGAGATGCTGAGCGGCGACTCCCCGTTCTCCGGCACCACGGTTGGTGACTCGATTGCGAAGATCTGCTGGGAGCCGCTGCCACTGATCCGACAGCGCGTGCCCGAGCTGCCGGAGCGCTATCAAGCGTTCTTCGATCGCGCGCTGGCCAGGGACCTCGAGCGTCGTTTCCAGTCGGCCCAGGAGTTCCTTCAAGGATTCCGTGCGGCAGTGGACCCGAACCTGGACCTGGGCGGGGTCGCTCCGGCTCGTACCAGCGTCGTCTCGGTGCCGCCCGGCGCGGACTGGGGACGCTCGGAGGCCACCGTCGAGCTGAGCCCCCCAGACGTGCTCGATCGCCGTGAGGGCGCGAGCCTCGAAGCCAGCAGTCACGTGATCGCACCGGCCGCGCGGCCGCGCTGGGTGCTGCCTGCGGGCCTGCTGCTGGTGGGGACGCTGGTGCTGGCCGCGCTGGCGTTGATCTCGTCGCGTACCACGCCGCAGCCCGAGCTGGCCGCGCCCAGTGCTCCGAGCGTCTTCACACCGGAGCCCTCGCCCAGGTCGGCGCAGGTCGCCCCTTCTGCTGCCGCGTCGACCAGCGCAGAGCCGCCAGCGAGTGCGCAGCCGTCCCGCGCCGAGCCCAGCGCGCTCGCGCCGGCCCAAGAGGCATCGCCCGCAGCGCCACGGGCGCCGAAGCGCCCAACTCCAGCGGAAAACCCGGCACCAAGGAAGCCGCCGCCCCCGCGGGATGACACCTTCGGGATCTAGCGCTCGGGCTCACGGCCACAGCCAGGACTGCGATCCGCAGCGCTTTCGGCTAAAAGCCAGGTCGTGTCGCCCGTGTCTCGATTCCGGCCTTTCATCAGGCTCAGCACGTGCTGGCTCGTCGTCGCGCTGACCTGCGCAGCCCCGGTCGCTGCCCAGCCCGCCGGAGGTCCTGACGAGGCCACGCGCGCGGAGGCGCGCCGTCTCGGCTACGAGGGGCTCTCGGCCTTCGACGCCAGGCGCTGGGCAGAGGCCTACGAGCGATTCCGTGCGGCAGAGGAGCTGGTACACTCCCCGGTGTTCGTGCTGTACATGGCGCGGGCCAAGCTCCAGCTCGGTGATCTGATCGAGGCGTCGCGTCTGCTCTCTTCGGTGGAGCGTGCTGGCAGTCGTGGCGAAGACGCCGCGTGGCAACGCGCTCGGGAGGACGCCGCCCGGGAGCAGGAGGCGCTCGAGCGCCGAGTCCCGAAACTACGCGTCGAGACTGACGGGGAAGTGGGGGAGCACGAGCTGCAGGTCGATGGGGCTGCGGCGAAGCTGGGAGCGACGCTGCGCCTGAACCCTGGCAAGCACACGGTCACGCTGCAGGTCGGCGATACGCGCTACGTGGAGACCGTGGAGCTGGTAGCGGCGGAGGGGACGCGTCAGCTCACGCTGAAGCTGTTTCAGGGCTCCTCACCCCCAAACCCCGCGGGAGAGACGCGACCAGGGCCGCTTGCCGGACCCCAGCGAGGATCCGGAGACCCGGGTGCTGCTTCTGGTGTGCCGACCTGGCTCTCCCTCGGCATCATGGGACTCGGCGCGGTCTCCCTCGGCGTCTCGGGCTTCAGCTGGCTCGAGGCCAGCGATCGAGCAGACGCCGCGAAGGAGGGCTGCGTCGACAAGGTTTGCCCCAAGGAAAATGAGAGCGCGAAAGACGACGCGCTGTTCTACGCTGGCGTCAGCACCTGGACCCTGGTCGGAGGCGCCGCGCTGCTGGTGGGCGGCGGGGTGCTGTGGCTGACCTCGGACTCGACGACGCAGGTCGGCATCGCACCGCGCAACGTGGTCCTGCGCACGGCGTTCTGAGTCAGTCGTCGAGCTGATTCAGAGCGCTCAGGCACTCGGTGACGTCCACGATGCTACGCAGGCTGACGCGCAGGTAGTCGATGGCGACCACGGTGTCCGGGGAGGCACTCTGGTAGACGTGCGCAGCGCTGCCGAGCTGGGTCAGCGTCGTGGCGTCAGGGCCAGCCGGCGTCTCCGATGGGCCGAAGGTGGCAACCAGGACGAAGTTGGGTTCGCTCTCGGTGCGCGTTGCGACGAACGCGGTCTGACCCCCACGACACAGGCCAACGTAGCCGGAGAGCAGCGTGCCCTGGACGCGGCGGAAGTTCTGGCTCTGGCTGTTGCCTGGGTTGGTGAACTGCGCCAGCGCGCCGAACTCGGTCGGGGCGCCACCCGCGCCTTCGTAGGTGCTGAGGCTCGCGAGGACGTTCGAGCCACCAGAAGCAGCGCGCATCACCAGCCCTCCGCCGGCGAAGGCGTCTGCTGGTACGGCGGGAGGGTTGCTGACGGACTCCACGGTCAATCGGCTCACCGCGGCGAAGTCTGCGCTCCCGACCTCCTGATAGAAGAACACGCCCTCCTCCTGGCCAAACCAGGGCCGCACCACCGGCACGATGCGCAGCTCGCCTCCCGTGATCTGAGCGGAGCCTCCGGCGAGCTGGGAGGAGAAGCAGCTCAGGTCGCTCGGGGCGTCATACTCACTGCCCAAGCCCGCGCAGCCGCCTGCCCCTGCATTCATGTTCCCCGCGGATCCACCGGCGCCGCCGCTACCCCCGAGGCCGGCGCTCCCACCGCTGCTCGAGCCGGCGCTCCCACCCGCACCACCGCCTGCATCGCCTCCGGTACCAGCGCTTCCGGCGGAGGCGCCGCTGCCTCCGCTCGAGCTGGTTCCGGCGCCGCCCCCGCTGCCTCCGGTGGCGGTGAACTCCAGATCGTCGACCTCCAGCAGTCCGCCGCAGGCAGCGAGCACCAGCGCGCCCGTTGCCATGCCGAGACCTAGCATCCAGGTGTTCGCGCTCAACGCTTCACTCCCAGCTTGCTGGCCAGCTTGCCGAGGTAGCTGCGCTCGAGGCCGGCGATCCGCGCGGCTTCTGACTGATTACCGCCGGTGTGCTCCAGCAGGCGCTGCAAGTAGATCCGCGTGAACGCCGCCAGCAGCTCGTCCTTCTGCTCCGAGTAGGCTCGCGTCGGGTCGACCCAGCTCTCCAGGGGGGCGTCCAGCTCGCCCCCGCCCTTGGCCGCCTGGGTGAGCAAGCCGATCGCGAGATACGCCTCGACCGCGTTGCGTAGCTCCCGGGCATTCCCCGTCCAGCTCTGGTTCTCCAAGGAGACCAGGAAGTCCTCTGGGAGCACCGCGCCCCCCGCCTTCTGAGCGAACGCGCTGGCCAGGATGCGGATGTCCTGCCGACGCTGCGCCAGGCTGGGGAGCTCCAGTCGCACCACCGCAAGCCTGAAAAATAGATCCTCGCGGAAATTGCCTCGGCGCCGAGCTTCGTCGAGGTTCTTGTTGGTGGCGGCGATCACCCGGACGTTCACCGCGCGCGGCAGGTTCTCCCCCACCCGCGCGACTTCGCGGGTCTCCAGCGCTCGGAGCAGGATTGGCTGTACGTCGAGGGGCAGCTCGCCCACCTCGTCCAGGAACAGCGTGCCTCCGTCGGCCAGCTCGAAGGCGCCAGGGCGCGTCTCCGAGGCACCGGTGAACGCGCCGCGCCGGTGTCCGAACAACTCACTCTTGACCAGTTCGCGATCCAGGGCCGCACAGTTGACCGCCACGAATTGCCCTGCGGATACGCTTGAGCCCTCGTGGATCGCCCTGGCCACCAGCTCCTTGCCTGTTCCGCTCTCCCCCTCGAGCAGCACGTTGACCAGCGAGCCCTCCAGGCGCTGGAGGATGGCGAACAGCTTCAGCATGCTCGGGGACCTGCCCAGCAAGCCGCGATAGCCGTGGCTCGCCAAGGGCAAATCGAGCAGATCCGTCAACTCGAGCCGGAGGGTGACCGAGCCGAGGTTCACCTCGCTCCCAGGCGAAAGCACCGCGCTCTC